>JAATFN010000291.1 GCA_015655165.1 Betaproteobacteria bacterium
ATCCGGTATCAGCGTAATCATGTCTGTCGCACCGAAGTTGTGGCGTTCACGAAATATCGATGTCAGACTGACGTCGCAAAAGTGGCTATACACTTCCGTGTCGGCACCTGTCGGTTCGACTACGGTGACCTTTGTCGGGATACCTTGCCCTGCAGTGCCAATGCTCAAATGCTCGGGACGTACACCGTAAATGACATGTTGACCGTCAGATCCATTCAAACCATGTTGCTGGAACGGGGCAGGCAAGCGTGTACCATCTGTGAATTCGACTTCTGTTTTGTCACCGGAGATACGCAATACACCTGGAATGAAGTTCATCGATGGTGAACCGATAAAACCGGCAACAAATGTATTCGAAGGATGATCGTATAAGTCAAGGGGACGGCCACGTTGTTCGACACGCCCATCACGCATGACGACAATCTGGTCGGCCATCGTCATCGCTTCGATCTGGTCATGCGTTACATAGACGGATGTGGTGCGCAAACGTTGATGCAGCTCCTTGATTTCTGTACGCATTTGTACGCGCAGTTTCGCGTCCAGATTGGATAGTGGTTCATCAAACAGGAACACTTGCGGGTCACGCACTATCGCACGTCCCATGGCAACACGTTGACGTTGACCACCGGAGAGCTGACGCGGGAAACGATCCAGGAGTTGTGTCAGTCCAAGAATGTCGGCGGCTTTCTGGACGCGCTCTTCGATAAATTTTTTATCTTTTCTGGCCAGCATCAGCGAGAATGCCATATTGGCTTTGACAGTCATATGCGGATACAACGCATAATTCTGGAAGACCATCGCAATATCGCGATCTTTAGGCTGGACATTATTGACAACTCTTTCTCCAATGGAGATTTCTCCTTCTGAAATCTCTTCCAGACCAGCGAGCATGCGCAGTAATGTCGATTTTCCACAGCCTGATGGGCCCACTAAAACAGTAAACTGGCCATCCTCAATATCAATATCCACACCACGAATGACCTGGGTGTTGCCGAACTGCTTTTTAATGCCACGAATTTGTACTGATGCCATGCGTTGCTCCTCGTCTATCTTTGTTTTTATAACGCGTTACTCAGATGCTGGCCGTCTTGCATGTTGTATGACCAGCATACAATTGAAGAGAAAAGAATAATGACTGTGTGCTGGCAGATAGTGCAAATACAATGTGTATCTCCTGACGTACACGATATTGCCAATCAACTTTCCTCCACTATTTACTGCTTGTCTTGCAGTTTGGTATGACTTTACTGATTCTTGCCGGTGACAACGACATAGGACGGACGTCCGGTACGATGCCAGTCAATCAGATTCTGTGCTGCCTTACGACGTAATTCTTTTGCTGCGACATCCGAATAAAAGGCAGCATGCGGAGACAAAAGAACACGTGGATGTTGCACAATGGCCGAATCGGTTTGTGGTGGTTCGACAGGTAAGACATCAAGTCCTGCACCCTTTAGACGGTTTGAATCCAGTGCTGTCAACAAGTCTGTTGTGTTGACGAGGCCACCGCGTGCGCCATTGACCAAATAGCTGCCAGGTTTCATCAGATCTAACAGCGAAGCATTGATCATGCCTTGTGTCTCATCATTTAACGGTGTATGTAAGGAGACAACATCGGCTTGCTGGAATAATTCTTCTTTGCTCGCAACGCGTTCGACATAAGCGGGAAAATCACCATCGATGATATAGGGATCATAAGCGATAACGCGTTTGAACAGATTGCGGCTGATGTGTGCCATGCGTTTGCCGATACGACCTAAACCGACGATACCGATGGTCAGATCCGATGCACGCGGAATCACACCGGCAGTTGTATAGTGCCATTGGCCAGCTTTGACATCACGGTCGTAAGCGGTGATATTGCGAATCAGGTCCAGCGCCATGGCAAGCGAATGGGTTGCGACTTCACCGACACCATAGTCCGGAGAGTTGCCGACCCAGACGCCATATTGTTTGGCATCGTTTGTATTGATGGTATCAAAGCCTGCACCATAGCGGCTGGCAATACGGATTTCCGGGCGTGCTGCAAATACTTTGGCATTGATTGGTGCATATTGCACGAGTATGCCCTGACATCCGGCAGATGCTGCGATGACGTCTTCTTCTGTGCGGCACTGTGCTGTGACAACCTCGATTTCTGCAGCACGGTATAGCGCCAGTTCTAACTCGACATCCGGAAAATCGTAGTCGGTGATGAGTACTTTCATTGCTTTGTCTCCTTGATGGCTGTCTCAGTCCATCTGGCTTTTGAAGTGCGTCTCAATTGGGCGGCACGTATTCTTTGTTGATACGTTAAACCGTTATTGATGATTTGGGAACTTCTTTATCGCACTTACCTATTCTATTTTATACGCATTGCGGCATTTGTTATCACGCTGCAATGCGTATTGCCAGTCAGATATCCGATCCAGCCTGTTTTTATCATGCTACAAAAAATAATTAATGATTGTCTTTTGGTACAGCAGCACCTGTTTTACCGACCAGGAAATCCAGATCGGCACCGAGGTTGGCTTGCTGGACATGATCGAAATACAGCTTTGTCCAGCCACGTGGTGCGGGTGCCTGCGGTGCTACCCAAGCTGCACGTCGACGCTCCAGTTCCTCGTCTGTGACATCCAGATGCAGTCTGCGTGCCGGAACGTCCAGTTCCACGATGTCACCATTTTGAACCAATGCCAAAGGACCGCCTGCTGCAGCTTCCGGTGCAACGTGCAAGACGACTGTCCCGTATGCCGTGCCACTCATACGCGCATCGGAAATCCGGACCATGTCGGTAATGCCTTTACGCAAGAGTTTTGGTGGCAGCGGCATATTGCCGGCTTCTCCCATGCCCGGGTACCCTTTTGGTCCGCAGTTCTTCAATACGAGAACACAGGTTTCGTCGACATCGAGGTCTTCATCATCGATACGGCGATGTAAATCATCCGAGCTTTCAAAGACGACTGCGCGACCTTTGTGTTTTAACAAGGCAGGTGTTGCGGCAGACGGTTTGATGACAGCGCCATCAGGCGCCAGATTACCTTTCAAAATCGCGATACCGGCTGCTTCCTTGAAGGGTTTGTCAAATGCGTAAATGACTTCGCTATTCCAGTTCGGCGCATCCTTGCAGTTGTTCCACAACGTTTCGGCATTGACGGTTAACGCTGTTTTATCGATGACGGTATCGAGTTCTTTGATAATGGCAGGCAAACCACCGGCGTAATAAAAATCTTCCATCAGGAATTTGCCTGATGGTTGCAGATTCAGTAAGCATGGCATTTCACGCCCGATATTGTCCCAGTCTTGCAGTTTTAAATCGACACCGATACGACCGGCAATTGCCAGCAAGTGAATGACCGCATTTGTCGAACCACCGATTGCAGCGTTGATGCGAATCGCGTTTTCGAACGCGGAACGTGTCAAAATCTTCGACATGATCAAATCTTCTTTGACCATCTCGACAATACGACGCCCCGAGTTACGGGCTAACACATTACGACGTGCATCGACTGCAGGAATGGCTGCATTGCCTGGCAAGCTCATCCCTAACGCTTCGACCATGCTGGCCATGGTGGAGGCTGTCCCCATTGTCATGCAGTGACCGTGTGAGCGGTGCATGCAGCTCTCGGCTTCGAAGAACTCTTCCTGGCTCATGTGACCGCCACGGACTTCTTCCGACATTTGCCAAACACCTGTGCCGGAGCCGACTTCTTTACCACGGTATTTACCGTTTAACATCGGACCACCTGAAACGCCAATTGTCGGCACATCAACAGATGCCGCACCCATCAACAATGCAGGGGTTGTCTTGTCGCAGCCCATCAAGAGCACAACACCGTCCAGGGGATTGGCACGAATGGATTCTTCCACATCCATACTGGCCAGATTGCGAAATAACATGGCTGTCGGACGTAACAGTGTTTCCCCCAGAGACATCACAGGAAACTCGAGCGGGAAACCGCCGGCTTCCCAGATCCCGATTTTTACTTGTTCTGCCAGTGCACGAAAATGCGAGTTGCAAGGTGTCAGTTCCGAGTAGGTATTACAGATACCGATAACCGGACGCCCGTCGAACTGGTCATGTGGAATGCCACGGTTTTTAACCCAGGAACGGTAAATAAATCCGTCACGGTCTTGTCTGCCGAACCAGGCTTGGCTGCGGCGAGTGAGTTTCTTGGTATCGCTCATGGCTATTGCTTTCTATCATCTATGGTAAAACATGGCACGGGAGTGCCGTTTGAATTTTTTAATACAGACGTACAGGTGCAGACCTGTTGCCCTGATCAAAAAAGTAACGGGAAAAATCGATGAGATGATAAGCGAGCGCGGAACCGGCAGAGTGACGACGCTTGAAGCACGCGAGAGGAGACAGCCCCAAACACGCAGCGAGTGCGGTGATGGCGCGCAAATTACGATTTGCTGTTGTAAGCGGCTGGCTGAACAACTGTTGTCTCCGGATTCTGGTGTTTGCTAACAGGAAATGACATTCCTTGTTGCAACACGCAATTATTTATTGCTACCTAGTCTAATACAATTAAATCGGTTTTGGCTATATGGTATGACCAATAAGTTGGAAAAATGTTAACTTGACATAGATTCCAGAGTATGAAATTCTATTTTTACCGATGACATATCGGTGTATTAAAAAAACGAAGTACGACCGCTCAATGTGCAAGTACAAATAGAGACAATCAATTAACAAGCCAGATTCGTTTGGAGGCTTTTGGACGACAAGTAAGGGTTATGCAACATTGCATAACCAG
>JAATFN010000323.1 GCA_015655165.1 Betaproteobacteria bacterium
AGCGTTTCTCCCTTTTTGAAAAAGAAGGTATAGGCGGAGAGAAACGCGGGGGGCTCCATACGCAAGAGTGCAGCCGTTGCCGGCACCAGAAGTACATCACACTGGCCGTTTTGTACTTCGTACAGTGTTGCCAACCGTTCAGAGACCAGATCCTGATGCGGAGAAAACGCGTCATATGGCAACGTTTCCCAATCCGGCAACAAATGGCAACGTAATGGACTGGCCCCTTGCTCAAACCAGGGAATTTCCGACAGCAGACGTCTCGCGTCGCCCGCATTGGCAACGATGACGCTCAGCATACGTCCTTGCTCTTTTAGTACAGCAGCAGCTTGTGCCAGCATATAGGCATCAGAAGAACCATGCACTTCAGGAGGAACAAAACGTACACCGGATTTTGGTAAAGATTTTTTTAGATCAAAGGACATTGCAACGCGTCACAAAATAGCGGGGAAACACAAAAACCTGTTCACACAGGTGCCGTCAATAACAAGACATACCACACTTGCCACACTGCTCTGGCGATATATGCATCTGACAACAGAATACATGGGTATTTTGCCAGCAGCCTGATAAAATCCAGTCTGTCATTATAAACGATGGCATCTTCAACAGGTCTCTATCATCATACGATCATCTTCTTTGCAAGCAACCGGCACCATGACCCAGAATACGACGACAACCAAAGCACGTCATTTTGCACTGATTCCTGCAGGCGGGGTCGGTACGCGTATGGAAGCCACGACGCCAAAGCAATATATCCCGATTGCAGGCAAGCCGATGATTTCCCATGTACTGGAGACCTTTGCAGACACGGCACATATCGCACACACCTATGTGGTTGTTAGCACCGAAGACAGCACGATCGATGCACTCATTGATCGTGATACCCAGTTAACCGGCAAAGTCACGGTGCTGCGATGTGGTGGCAACACCCGTGCACAGACTGTTCATAACGGCTTGTGCGCTATCGCGCATCTGGTTGATGACAATGACTGGATACTGGTGCATGATGCGGCACGCCCCGGTATCACGACAGCCTTGCTCGACAAATTGATGCAAACACTTGCCGATGATATGATTGGTGGTCTACTGGCCCTACCAGTTGTCGACACATTAAAACAGGCAACAGACGGGCGTGCTGACAAGACCATACCACGCGCCCATTTATGGGCAGCACAAACCCCGCAAATGTTTCGCTATGCACTGTTAAAGAAAGCATTGGAACAGGCACAAACAACAATCGGTGCGTTAACCGATGACGCGAGCGCCATTGAACAACTCGGTTTCGCCCCGAAACTGGTTGAAGGTAGCCCGCGTAATTTCAAAGTCACATTGCCGCATGATATTGCATTGGCGGAATTTTTATTATTACAAGATAAAGGTTGATTATGAGTTTTGCGTTTCGAATAGGACAGGGCTATGACTGCCACGCACTTGTAGCAGGCCGTCCCTTGATTATCGGTGGTGTCGACATCCCCCACAAAACAGGTCTTTTGGGACACTCCGATGCAGATGTACTGTTGCACGCCATCACTGATGCGCTCTTTGGTGCTGCAGCCCTTGGGGACATCGGACGCCATTTTCCCGATACCGATCCACAATTCAAAGGTGCCGACTCCCGTACGCTCCTAAGAGAAGCTGCAAAAAGAATTGCTGCGGCAGGTTATCAAATTGGTAATATCGATGCGACGATTATTGCGCAGGCACCAAAGATGGCACCCTACATTCCGACGATGATTAAAAATATTTCATCCGACTTAGGACTTGATCCAGATCAAGTAAATGTCAAAGCCAAAACCAACGAGAAGTTAGGTTACCTGGGACGTGAAGAAGGCATAGCAGCGGATGCCGCAGCCCTTTTGCATAAAAAATAGGACCAGTAAAAATTTTTATAATTTTATAAAAAAACTACTTGCATTCCCAATTTAATCGGTATAATTAAATTATCGTTAGTAGTTAGAGTTGGTAGTGCGGTATTAGTCTGTCATATCCTCTCGATGGTTAATAACGATAATAATAGTATTGGGCGGAACAGCCCTCATTAACCCATATTTTTTTAAGGAAGTAACATGGCAAACGGTACCGTAAAATGGTTCAACGATGCAAAAGGTTTTGGTTTTATCACTCCTGATGAAGGCGGCGAAGATCTGTTCGCTCACTTCTCCGCAATCCAGTCTAACGGCTTCAAAACTCTGAAAGAAAACCAACGCGTTACTTTCGAAGTGACAACTGGCCCTAAAGGCAAACAAGCTTCCAATATTCAGCCGCAATAATTGCTGATTATTAAAGAAACAAAAAATCCCCGGTCTTGGCCGGGGATTTTTTTGCCTGTTATTTCGCCCTCTGCTCCCACCTTTAGGCACGCCGCCACCCTGCTATGCTGCATGTATGCTCACTGTAAAAGGTGTACACCATGTCAGACAGCTTTTTCCATGCGTTTATTTTACTGTTTCTTGTCACCGATCCTGTCGGCAATATTCCTTTTTTTGTGAGTGCATTAGCCCATGTCCCGGCCGCAAGACGCTGGCGTATTGTCGTGCGGGAATGCATCATCGCCTTTATCCTGTTGCTTTTATTCATGTTACTGGGCAGGCATTTTCTTGCAGCAATCCAGCTCTCGGAAGTATCCCTACGGATTGGCGGAGGTCTTGTATTGTTCTTGATTGCCTTGAGAATGATTTTCCCGCAACCTGGCGGGATTATGGGCGACGTATCAGGGGGGCATGAACCTTTTATTGTCCCACTGGCCATTCCCGCGCTTGCCGGTCCTTCCGCGTTGGCCACCGTGCTGTTGTTTTCTTCGGGCACGTCAACGGAACTGACTCTCCATATCGGCGCCCTATCGGCTGTTGCCGTTGTCTGGCTCATTATCCTGCTTGCCGCAAATCGCTTGCAGGCGATGCTGGGCGAACGTGTCATGATTGCCTTCGAGCGTTTGATGGGCTTGATACTGACCGCCATATCGGTAGAGATGTTGTTGGCTGGATTACGCCACTATGTCGAATCGTTTAGCTAATGCCCACATAAAAATGCCCTGCCATTTATAGGGTGGCAGGGCATTGAAGATAAAACAATTGGCGCTACAACAGTAGGATCACACCATCCTAGATTTCTTCATATAACGGTAGTGTCAGAAACTCCGCAAATGTGTCCGATGTTGACATCTGTTCGAAGATAACTGCCGCACGGTCATACGTCGGCCCATTACCGGCGACTGCTTTAACCTTCTTCAACTCTTCCGGGATATAAGCACGCACCAGTTCTGCTGTGACTTTGCGCCCATCTTCCAGTTTACCCTTGCTGCTACGAATCCATTGCCAGACTTGTGCCCGGCTGATTTCCGCGGTTGCCGCATCTTCCATCAGATTATGGATCGGGACACACCCATTACCAGCCAACCAGGCTCCCAGATAATGAATACCCACATTAATGTTGTAACGCAGACCTGCTTCTGTAATCGGTGTCTCTGGCTGGAAATGCAACAAGTCGGCTGCTGTAACTTGGACATCGGGGCGTTGCTTGTCGATCTGATTCGGTTTGTCCCCCAGTACCTTCCTGAATTCTGTCATGGCCAGATCCACCAGGCCAGGATGGGCAATCCAGCCACCATCGTAGCCATCGGTTGCATCCCGGGCTTTATCTGTACGCACACCGGCCATGGCGACTTCATTTTTCTCGGGATCGTTTTTAATCGGAATTAATGCTGCCATGCCGCCAATGGCAGGTGCGTTGCGCTTGTGGCAAGTCTTCAATAACAGTAACGCATAAGATCGCATGAATGGTGCTGTCATCGTCACTTTAGCGCGGTCAGCCAGGCAAAAATCTTTGTCGAGTTTGAATTTTTTAATACAAGAAAAAATATAATCCCAACGCCCGGCATTCAATCCCGCACTATGCTCACGCAATTCGTACAGGATTTCATCCATCTCGAACGCGGCTGTGATTGTTTCAATCAACACAGTCGCCTTGATGGTGCCTTGCGGTAAACCGATGGCATTTTGGGCTGCAACAAAAATATCGTTCCATAAACGCGCTTCGAGATGCGACTCCATCTTCGGCAAATAAAAGTAAGGACCGGCACCACGTGCCAGTTGTTCTTTGGCGTTATGAAACAAGAACAAGGCAAAATCAAAGATACCGCCGGAGACACGTTTACCGTCAACGGTGACATGCTTTTCATCCAAATGCCAGCCCCGTGGACGCACAACCAGCGTTGCGATTGTGTCGTTGAGTTTGTAACTTTTACCATTTTGTTCCAGAGAGATCGTCCGACGTATCGCATCGCGCAAATTGATCTGGCCACTGATCTGGTTGTCCCACAGCGGCGAATTGGAATCCTCGAAGTCCGTCATGTAACTGTCGGCACCCGAGTTAAAGGCATTAATCACCATCTTGCGCTCGACCGGACCGGTAATCTCCACACGACGGCATGCCAGTGCTTCGGGAATCGGCGCAATTGTCCAGTCCCCTTCCCGGATATGTGCTGTTTCTTTCAGAAAGTCTGGACGCTCACCTGCATCCAGACGTGCCACACGCGCCACACGTGCTGCCAACAATTCCTGACGGCGTGCCTCGAATTTGCGGCTTAATGCAGCGACAAGTTCCAATGCGTCAACCGTGAGAATCTCTTCATAGCCGGGACGGATTTCACCGGAAATTTCCATGCCTGCAGGTAATTGTAATTGCGCCATACTGTGCTCCCCAATAAGGATTTTTTCTGTCATTGTCATGCAACAACAAGGTTGCGTTCAGTACCAGTATATGTAAACTAAATACGCTGTAGTGATCGGTTTTTATCACATCATTTTTGCATTTTAGTTAATAATAGGTCAATTATACGATTGCATACTGTACTAGCAACCTTGCCATGGATCAATTCAAACAGCTATCGACCTTTGTCGACGTTATCAACAAAGGCAGCTTGTCGGCTGCTGCCCGTGCCGAAGGTGTCGCACCTGCCATGATCAGTCGCAGGCTTGATGCATTGGAAGAGCGGCTGGGTGTCAAACTGCTGCAACGCACCACCCGTAAAATCGTCTTGACCAATGAAGGCACGGCCTTTCTGGAAGATTGCCAGCGTATTCTGACAGAACTTGAAGAAGCCGAAACGGCCGTATCCGAACGTAGCGCACGTGCAAGCGGCCATCTGCTTATCTCGGCACCAGCAGGTTTCGGGCGCCAGCACGTGGCCCCACTCATCCCGTCATTTTTGACAGAACACAGGGATGTCAACATTACCCTGAACTTGAATGACCGGATTATTGACTTGATCGGTGAAGGCGTCGATGTCGCCATCCGGATCGCACCCTTGATCGACTCAAGTCTGGTCAGTGTCAAGCTGGCAGACAACCACCGTGTCGTCGTGGCCTCCCCGGGGTATTTACGTAAACACGGCACCCCACGCACCCCCGAAGACTTGATTGCCCATCACTGTCTGGCCATGAGTAGCGATGGCAGCCAGCGTGGATGGACGTTTTGTGTCAACCAGAAGGACACCTTGTTTAAAGTTGCCGGCAACATGATTTGCAACGATGGCGAAGTGCTGCATGACTGGGCATTGGCCGGCAAAGG
>JAATFN010000299.1 GCA_015655165.1 Betaproteobacteria bacterium
AATAGTGATCATGATCATGCACCTTTAAAAGAACGGATCGAGTGATTGACAACGACAAACCACTGGCCATTACTACTTTGTTCGAGATGAGCATTGACGCCATAGACGGTTGCAAGTAGTTCGGATGTAATGACTTTTTCTGGTGCGCCACTCACAATGACAGTTCCCTCGTGCAAGACGACAACATGATTGGCAAAACGTAGTGCCTGATTGATATCGTGAATTGCAAGCACAATACAGAGTTTTTTTTCTTTGGCAAGTTGACGAAGTAAATCGAGTACTTCGAATTGACGTTGCAAATCAAGTGCACTTGTCGGCTCATCCAACAACAATACTTGCGGTTTGCGAATGAGCGCCTGGGCAATAGAGACCAGTTGGCGTTGGCCACCGCTAAGTTCATCCAGTTGTCTATCTGCCAGAGTGTTTATTTCCAGCATTTGCAAAATCTGTGTGACCGCATCTATTTCTTCTGTAGACACAGACCAGCTTCCTCCTTGTTTATAAGCAAGCAATACAGCTTCAAATACTTGTAATGCCGATGACATGGAAATATCTTGCGGTACATAACCGGGTCTATAAGGATGATGGTGTGGCCATTGATCGATCATGCGTCCATTAATCTCGACAGCATCTTTTGTTTGCAGTTCTCCACTAATACAGCGAAGCAGTGTAGATTTACCTGCTGCATTTGATCCTAAGAGGGCTGTTATTGTGCCGCCATGTAATGGTCCAAAACTGATGTTGTGCAGAATATTTCTATCTTGAAAAGAGACAGAGAGATTGTGAACATTAAGTAAAGCTGTCATTGTCGTTTCGAACGCAAAATAAGAGTAAAGAATAACGGGACACCAACCAGAGAGGTCACAATGCCGATGGGGAGTGTCTGACCTGGTATCAATGCTTTGCTTAATACCGATGCCATGGAGAGCATGAGTGCACCACACAGTGCAGAGGCGGGAAGAAGGAAACGTTGATCCTCACCGACAAGTAGACGTGCGATATGCGGACCTACGAGTCCCACAAAACCGATTGTGCCAACAAACGATACGCAAACCGATGCGAGCAGACTACCGAGCATAATGCTGCGAAGACGGATTGTGCCCACTGAAATACCCAAGCTGGTGGCACGCGCCTCACCTAAACGTAAGGCAGTCAGTGCCCAGGCCTGCTTTGCAAAAATCGGCCATACAACAAGCAATACGGTGATCATGATGGCAAGCTTTACCCAGTTTGATCTTGATAGACTACCCATTGTCCAGAATACAACCGCAGAAAGCGCTTGGTCAGGTGCGACATATTGGAGTGCTTCGAGTAATGCCGTGAAGGTAAAAACCAGTGTTGTTCCAAGGAGCACGATCATCTCTGTGGTGATACCGCGCTTCTGACTTAATCGATGGATGATGAATGCGGTACCCATGGATGCCAGAAATGCATTGACCGGAACAGCAAAAGCAACCGCGGCAGCCGGAAGCAGACTGACACCTAAAATCAGACCGATGGCAGCACCAAAACTCGCCGCTGCGGAAATACCCAATGTAAAAGGGCTTGCCAGAGGATTGTTAAGGACAGTTTGCATTTGCACACCGGCAATCGATAGGCTTGCACCAACGACTAATGCCGTCAAGGCAACCGGTAGTCTGATATCCCAAAAAATTACTTGAATGGCCAATGATGCATCTGGTTGCCAGAGTGCGCCAAGAATTTGTAGCGGTGTATAAACAGCTTGTCCGATTGAGAGGTCAACAATGAAGGAACATAACGTCAGTAGGCCAATAACGATCAATAGCAGAAAGCGTTTTTTGGTGAGTTGATGATAATGTTGTCTGCCTTTGATGAGGGTGGCAGATGGTGTTGCAGTATCAGGTATATTCATACGTTTTCATTTAAGCTTAACCAGTAACCGGATTGATAGGTCACCGGTAAAAATCGTTGATGTAATTCTTTAAAGGTAGCAGCAGGATCCAAATCGGAAAAAATATCCGGATGCAACCATTTGGCGATTTGTTGCATGGCGATGAAATGGTAAGGGTTATCGTAGAATGGATGCCAGATTGCATGTACCTGTTTGTTTGTGACTGCCGAGAGTGCACGATAGGCAGGGCGTTCCATCAGTTTCGATAATCGTGCCCGGCCTTCTTCAAGATTGGCACCAGGCCCCAGATTGATCCAGTCACCCGCCGGGGAATATAGGGACCAGTTGGCACCTGTCACAATGATGATGTCTGGATTCGACGCAATAACTTGTTCCGGATGCAGGGTGCCAAATGTGCTAAATAACCAGTGTGCGCCAATATTGTCACCTCCGGCTGTTGCAACTAGCTGCCCGAAATTGCCGTTGCCGTATGACAGGCAGCAGTCGTCATATAAACCAGCTGCCCGTTCGATCATGACAGTCGGATGATGTTTGATTTTTTTTAACGGTGTAATGATGCGTTCGATTTGTGTTTGTCTAAATTGGATGAAATCTGCTGCACGATCGGCCCGGCCAAGTAGTTCTCCCATGATGGTGATACTGCGTGTCGTATTCTCGAACATTTTTGTGCGGAAATCGACAAATACGACTGGAATATTGGCATCAGCCAAGTGACGCATTAATCCCGACGACTGTGCGGCAGGCAATGAACTCAGATTGAGAATAACAACATCCGGTTCGAGCGAGATTGCCAGTTCAATATCGATTGCACCGACATTTGAGCCCCGAAACGTCGGGATATGGTCGATGGCAGGAAAACGTGCTTGATAGGCGGAATAGCCTCCCAGATCCGCAGCCCGGAAATTGTCTCCCCAACCAATGATATTGGCGAACGGGTTTTCCGGTTGAAGCAGGGCGACGATATATGCCAATGGGCCGTCACCCAGAATAACCCGTTTTACGGGGAAATCGAGAGGAACGGTCCTGTTGGCGATATCGACAATTTGAGGACGATTAGCAGATATGGCGCGAGAAAGGCAGGTAGTGCATAACGCGCCACCTGCCAACATGCCTTTGAGCAGTTGTCGTCTGCCCGAACAGGTATGTGATGTCATTGTCGGTTTACCAGCGATATGTCAGTGTCGCAGTCGCTGTTCTGTCCTGACCAATGAAGCAATACATTTGTGATGTACAGCTTGCTACATATTCCTTATTGGTCAGATTGTTAATGTTCAGCGCAAAATGTACGCCCTTAAGACTGGGATTGATATGCTGCAAATCATATTGCATCGTCATATCAGCCAAGGTGACGGCAGGCACCTTGAACGTGTTGGTGGGGTTACCTGCAGTACTGCCAAGGTAACGGATGCCGGCGCCAATTTGCAGGCCTGCCAGTGCATTGGATCTAAACTGGTAGTCTCCCCAGACAGAAGCTGTATGCTTGGGTGTTTGCGCCTGTGTTTTACCTTGGTATTGGGCATCGTCGACAATGACATTGTTCACGTAGGAATAATTGGCTGTCACATTAAAATTCCGTACGATTTCAGAGGATGCCTGAAGCTCGAGACCACGAGAACGGATTTCACCGGATTGAACCCAATAACCAAGATGGTTTGTATCGGATGTTTTGACGTTTGTCTGGTTCAATTGGTAGAGCGCGGCAGCAAATTGTGTCTTTAAGTCAGGTGTCTGATATTTGATACCGACTTCGTATTGTTTGGCTTCGACTGGCAAAAATGATTTGCCGTTGTAGTCGCTTCCTAGTACTGGGTCGAATGATGTCGCATAGCTGACGTAGGGAGCCAGAGCATTGCTAATCAAATACGACAGGCCTAAACGGCCACTCCATTTTTTATCGTTTTGCTTGGTGTATACCCATGTCGGGGAATAACTGCGTGTCGCGTCATCCGTTTTAGACCAGTCGTGGCGGGCGCTAAGTGTTGCGCGCCATTTTTGATAGGCAATCTGATCCTGCAGGTAAATACCGACACGGTCGAAGTCTTGGTTAACATTGTAGGGGGTGTTGTTATAACTGTTTGTGAAATCGGGTGTAGCAACAGGCCTGTAATTGTTTGGATCATAAGGGTTAAACAGGACTGGGTCCATCCGGTAAGATGAACTATGTAACGATCCGGTTGCATAGTCGACACCGGCTAAGACAGTGTGTGCCAGTGCGCCGGTTTGGATTTTACCGCTCAGATGGCTATCTATGGAGAGCGTGTTCGAGCTGGCTGGTGCAATGCCATACGTACCGGCTAACCAAATAGTGCCATTGATATCTTGATAGTTATAGATCGATGTACGTTAGATATGCGAGTTGATATAGGTGTAGCGTATGTTGTTGACGAATGTCCAGTTGTCATTGAATTTGTGTTCGAACAGGGATGACACGGTATCTTGTTTACGATAGGAGTTCTGGAAATTCATATCGGTGTAGTTCTTGCGGCGATCGACTTGAGGAAAGGTACTATTGTCAAGGCCTAGAACAATAGCCGGAAGGCTGTTGTAGTCTGGAACTTCAGGCTCATTGGTGTGGGTTGCCGAGATCGTCCATTGCGTGTTCTGATCAGGTCGCCAGGTTAGCGATGGTGCGATAAAGACACGTTTGTGTCGCACATCTTCGACTTGGCCCTGTGCAGCTAACCCTACACCGGTTAAACGATAAAGTAGTGTGCCACTGTCGTTTAAGGGGCCTGTTGTGTCAAAGCTGATTTGTTTACGACCAAACGAACCAAGCTGAACACTGACTTCGTGCGCTGCATAGTCAAGTGGGCGTTTACTGATCTGGTTAATGATACCGCCACCCGTGCCTTGTCCATACAGTGCAGCAGAAGGGCCGCGCAATATTTCAACGCGTTCGACCATGTAAGGGTCAATCTGTGTGGTCCAGGTCGACACATTGCTGATCACACGTAAACCATCCATGTAGTAATCGGCATCGACACCACGGATTTTTGAAAGATCTAGCTGGCTTCCGAAAGCGCCGTATTTTTCACTGGATACACCTGTTGTATAGCGTAGTGCCTGACTAATACTGGCGGGTTGCAATGCATTGATCTGATCGTGGGTGATGACAGAAATGGATTGGGGTGTCTCCAGAAGGGGAGTACCGGTTTTTGTTCCGGTTGTGGCTTGTGTGGCCACATAGCCGCGCACAGGACCATTTTCTGTATCGGAGACCGGGTCGGCTTGGACATCTACGGATGGTAAAACGACATTATCTTGGCTTGATTGTGCCCAAGCATGTGATTTGACAACGAGAGAAAACGTCAAGACCGTCGTCGTTAAATAAATTGTGTGTCTGGGCCTGCGTAATGTGGAAGCAATAGCCGTAGAGATAGTGCGATGAACTAGGGGATAGTGGGTCATATGCAGGAAATGAAGAATATGTTTTTTATATAAATGGGAGCGCCGTATGCGTAATATATATATCGACTGACTGTCGGTCAATAGTAAATGATATTCATTACTATTTGTTATGAAGGGCAGATGTATGTGCGGTATTTCTGACTAAGAAAGTTGGTTGCCCAAGTGAAGTGGCAACGTAGGGGAAAGACGGCGGGATAACGATCAGGCTGATGATTGGCGCATTTAGTGCCACCGAATGGCTGATTTGTTTGGCGCAGCTTATCGGTATGTTGTCTGATACAGGTGAGTAATAATAGCCAGAGTGTTTGGGAATGGAAGTCTGGAACAGTACCGCAAACACCGAGATGTGTCTGCAGTGCCTATCGGTCTTTTTTAGAGCGATAGGCATCTTTTCGTGCACTGCATTATATGTAACCTGTAGATGGCCTTGGCAATTTCACATACCGCAGGGCTATCGGGAGAGTCTTCATGTGAAATGACATCACAAAACGCTGGTATGTCGACACTATTGCTTAGCGCTGGTGTTATCGTCGGCAAGACCTCCGCCCAACACACGGTATAGCGTCATTCTATTGTCTAGTGCAGTGAGTTTGCTGGAAATCAATGCTTGCTCTGCACTGTATAGCGTACGTTGCGCATCGAGCATATTGAGAAATGTGTCGACCCCTTTGAGGTAGCGGGCGTTGGCAAGATTCATACTATCACTGGCGGCGTCGGTGAGTGCTGCTTGTGCGGCTAATTGTTCATCGATAGTACCGTGACGGGCAAGTGCATCTGCTGTTTCTTTAAATGCAGTTTGTACAACCGACTTATAGTTGGCCAGATAGTATTCCTTTTGTGCTTTGCTGTAATCCAGCGCGGCGGTGTTTGCACCACCGGAAAAAATCGGCAAGCTCAATGAAGGTGCGATTGACCAGATAGATGCCCCACCACTAAACAGCGATGAAAGTGCTGTGCTGGCAATACCAGCACTTGCTGTCAGGCTCAATGACGGAAAGAATGCCGCACGGGCAGCACCAATATCGGCATTGGCAGATTTTAACTGGTGTTCTGCTTGTAGTACATCGGGGCGTTGCAACAAAATTTCTGACGACAACCCGGCAGGAACATCTGCCAACAGACTTTGCATGGTAGGCAATGTTGTTGGTAACAACGTTTCATCCTGCAGATTGGTTCCCATCAAGAGCGTCAATGCATTTTTATCTTGTGCTACAGCTGTGATATTGCTGGCAACATCGGCACGTGCTTGCTGGAATATGGTTTCTGCTTGGCGCACATCAATACGGGAAGAAACACCCGCTGCGAGTCTTTGGCGGGTTATCTCCATGGTACGTTGTGCGCTTTCTTGTGTTTGTCTTGATAGTGTCAACTGGCTTTGGTCTGCTGCTAATGTTAGCCAGGCGCTGGCTGTTTCTGCAATCAGGCTGATATATGTGGCGCGTGACGCTTCTTCTGTTGCAAGATAACTTTCTCTCGCACTGTCTGACAGGCTCCTGACTTTTCCAAATAGATCAAATTCGTACGCACTTAACCCAATATTGGCAGAAGCGCTTTGAGAAACAGCAGTTGTATTTTGACTACCCGATGCGGTATTGAGATTACGTGCTTTGCTGCCATCAATACCGGCTGTGATCGTCGGGAAATAAGCAGCACGTTGGGAGCGGTATTGGGCGCGAGCGGATTCAATGCTGGCAATCGTTTTTTGCAAATCCTGATTGTTGGCCAGCGCAATGTCGATAATTTTACGCAAACGCTCATCCACAACGAACGATTGCCATGGCAAATTGCTTATCGTCGTTTCGTTTTGTTGCTGTCGCACATATGCCTGACCTTCTGGCCATTGATCGGGGATTACCTTGGAAGGGCGCTCATAGTCTGGTGCCAGAGAAGTACACGCTTGCAGCAGGCAAGTGATTGCAATGATCAGGGGTTTCTTTTGCATCTTAATTTCCTTTATTCGCACCAGCATGTTTTTTTACTTGCGACAGTTTTTTCACTAGTACAAAAAAGAGCGGTACAAAGAAAACTGCTAATAGCGTTGCTGTAAATGTTCCACCAACAATACCGCTACCAATCGACACACGGCTGTTTGCGCCAGCACCTGTTGAAAGTGCCAATGGCATTACCCCTGCAATAAACGCAATGGAGGTCATCAAGATAGGACGCAGACGAAGCTTGGCACCTTCAATTGCGGCCTCTGTTAATGAGCGTCCTTCTTTATAGGCAGCTTCGGCAAATTCGATAATCAGAATGGCATTTTTTGCCGATAAACCGATGGTTGTGACTAAGGCGACTTGGAAATAAACATCGTTTTCCAGAGAACGCAAGGTAGCCGCCAAGACAGCACCAATAATACCAAGCGGAATAACCAATAACACCGAGAAGGGAATAGACCAGCTTTCGTACAAGGCAGCTAAACACAGGAAAACGACCAGAATAGAAATCGAATACAATGCTAATGTGCTACTGCTTGCCAGACGTTCCTGATAGGATAGTCCACTCCAGGCAAAGCTGCTGCCGGACGGAAGTTGATTTGCCAGTGTTTCCATTTCATCCATGGCTTTACCCGAGCTGACGCCAGTTGCAGGGGATCCTTGAATCTGATAGGAAGCAAGGCCATTGTAACGATTTAAACTTTCCGGACCAAACGTCCAGTTGGTTGTCGCAAATGCTGAAAAAGGTGTCATTGTCTCGGAGTCGCCACGGACATACCATTGATATAAGTCATCCGGTTTGGAACGGAATTGTGCATCTCCCTGGAGATATACTTTCTTGACTTTTGAACGATCAATAAAATCATTGACATAGGTACTGGCCCAGGCCGTTGTCAATGTACTGTTCACGTCTGAAAGAGATAATCCGAGTGATACTGCTTTTGCTTCATCAATATTGATTTTAAGTTGCGGCGTGTCTTCAATACTGCCAGAGCGCACTGCATTTAACATCTTGTTGGTATTGGCATTCTGAATGAGCGTGTCGCGCAAATTTTTCAATTCGGCGCGTTCGGTACCAGTATTTGCCTGTAGCTGGAAATCAAAGCCACTGGATTGTCCCATCCCTTGAATTGCCGGCGGATTCAGAGAAAAAATCTGGGCATCGCGTACTGCCGACAGATTTTGTGTGGCACGTGTTGCAATACTGGTTGCCGTATTTGCGTCTCCGGAACGTTCATCCCAGTCTTTAAGAGAAATGAATGCCATGCCTGCATTTTGTCCGCTACCACTGAAGTTGAACCCTGATATGGTAAAAATCACATCGGTGTTATCTTTTTCCTTATCCATAAAATATTGTTCGACCTGTTTGGCAACATCGAGGGTACGTGCAGTACTTGCACCAACGGGCAGTGTCAATTGCACCATCAGCTCCCCTTGGTCTTCACTTGGAATAAAGCCTGTGGGTAAACGCAAGAACAGTATGGATAATGATGCAATGATCACGGCATAGAAGAGGATCCAGCGAGCCGGTTTGACAAGTATTTTTGAAAGACGGCCTTCATAGCGATGTTGCAGGTTTGTGAAGGTATCGTTAAACCATTTGGCTAAGCCCTTTTGATCGTTGTTCTGTTTATGCGGTTTTAGCAACGTGGCGCAAAGTGCAGGTGTCAACGTGATTGCAATAATGACCGACAGTACCATGGATGCCACAATGGTAATGGAGAACTGGCGGTAAATGACGCCTGTCGAGCCACTAAAAAATGCCATCGGTAAAAAGACGGCAGTTAACACGGTACCGATACCCACTAATGCGCCAGTGACTTCCTGCATGGATTTTATCGTTGCTTCTCGTGGTGACAGGTTTTCTTCCTGCATCAGTCTTTCGACATTTTCGACAACCACAATGGCATCATCGACTAATAAACCAATGGATAGCACCATGCCAAACATGGTGAGGGTATTAATCGAATAGCCGAAAACCGATAGTACGGCAAAGGTACCAAGCAGTACTACAGGCACTGCAATCGCAGGAATTAACGTGGCGCGCCAGTTTTGTAAAAATACAAACATGACGATGACGACAAGCACAATTGCCTCAATCAGTGTTTGGGCAACCTCTTTAATGGATAATTTGATGAATAGCGTTGAATCTTTTGGATAGGCAATACGATAGCCTTCTGGCAAGTCGCGTGAGAGATCATTGATCTTTTGGCGTACTAATGTTGCTGTCGATAATGCATTGGCACCTGGTGCTAATTGAACTGCCAGGCCGGAAGCAGGGTGACCATTGAGTCGTGGCACATTGTCGTAACTTTCACTGCCGATTTCAATACGGGCAATATCACCCAAGTGAATAACGGCGCCTGCTGAATCATGTTTGACAATGATGTCGGAAAATTCTTCGACTGTTTGCAGTTTGGATTGTGCTGTGACAGTTGCGTTGAGTTGCTGGTCCGATGCGGATGGCATAGCACCGATTTTACCGGCAGAAACTTGCGTATTTTGTGCTTCGATTGCTGCCTGAATATCTGAAGGCATCAGGCTGTAGGCTTTCAGCTTTGAAGGATCCAACCAGATCCGCATAGCATACTGGGCACCAAAAACTTGAACACTACCAACACCATTGACCCGTGCGATTGCGTCTTCCATATTGCTGGCCAGATAGTCAGAAATATCGGTAGCATTGGCTTTATCCATTTCGTCATAGAGTGCAACCAACATCAAAAAGTCTGTTTGGGATTTTGTAACGGTGACACCAAGTTGCTGGACTTCAGTGGGTAACCGCGATAGTGCTTGTTGCACTTTATTTTGTACTTGTACTTGCGCTGTATCGGGATTTGTCCCTTGTTCAAACGTGACATTGATACTGGCCGAACCACTGGAACTACTGGAAGAGGAGAAATACAGTAGTCCATCGAGTCCGGTTAATTGTTGCTCGATGACTTGTGTAACACTGTTTTCTACAGCTTCAGAAGATGCACCGGTATAAGTGGCTTTAATGCTGATGGTTGGTGGTGCGACATCGGGGTATTGGGCAATAGGCAGCGTATCTATGCTCAAAAATCCGACTAGCATGATCACAATGGCAATGACCCATGCAAAAATAGGCCGGTTGGTAAAAAATTTGGCCAGCATGTGTTACTCCGATTGGCTTGTGGATGCAGTGTTTTCTGTAGCGGATACGATCTTGGCTTTGACTTCAACAGGCTTGACCGTATCTCCCTGTTTTACCTTATTGCTACCTTCAATAATCAATCGGTCATTAGCAGAAAGGCCTTCACTGATGAGCCATTTAGTACCAATAGCACGTTGTGTTGTGACCGTGTGTTGCTCAACTTTGTTGTCTTGATTGATGACAAGTGCAATCGCATTGCCTTTTGCATCTCTGGTAATCCCTTGTTGCGGGGCCAGAATGCCTTTTTCGAGAATTGCCTCATCCAAAATGGCCCGCACATACGAGCCTGGGAGCAATTCTCCTTTGGGATTCGGGAATTCCGCACGTAATGTGACCGATCCTGTTGTTTCATCTACTGAGATTTCACTGAACTTCAGTTTGCCTTTGAGTTCATAGATGGAACCATCTTCTTGCTGTAAGGTAACATCGGTACCTGCTGCTTTCGCCTGCGGTGTCTCTAATATTTTACGCAACTGGAGAAGTTGGACGTTTGATTGCGCCAAATCGACATAGATCGGATCAAGTGTACGTATGGTTGCTAATGCCGTTGTCTGATTTTCAGTCACCAGTGCACCTGAAGTCACACTGGATTTACCAATTTTTCCGGAAATAGGCGCGCGGATTTTAGTATAGGCCAGGTTGATCATGGCACTTGATAAGGCGGCTTTCTGTTGTGCGACACTTGCTAATGCTTGTAAATAGCTTGCATGGGCATCATCTGCATCCTGTTGTGATACACCCTCGATATTGAGCAAATCTTTGTAGCGTAAGTCTTTTAGCCGTGCCGCATTGACTGCTGCTTCTGCATTTGCCAGCGTTGCTTGTGCCTGGTTAACCGCAGCCTGATAGGCAGCCGGATCTATTTGATAAAGTACTTGGTCGGCTTTAACGAAAGAACCTTCCTCGAAAAGCCTATTTTTGATAATGCCGGTCACTTGAGGTCTGACTTCTGCATTAAGGGCTGCAGACGTGCGTCCTGACAGTTCAGTCTGTAAAATAACAGGCTCAGTCTTTAGTTGAACAAATCCAACTTCCTGAAGTACGGCAGTTTCAGCAGATTTCTTGTCGGAGCAGGCGGTAATAACGCATACCAGCGTTAATAGCAAAGGATACAATTTCATGGGATCTGATGCGGCTTTCAGTAGCTAGAAAATTGAGAATGATTGTTCATTCTCGTTTATTATAATGGAATTCATCATGTGGGACGTGAAATTGTGACAACAAAAGTGGCAGGTCAGGGGAGTAACGTGCGGGCAACAAAAGCTGAGCGCGACATTTTGCGCAGGCGCCAGATTGTGGAAGCGGCAAAATCCTGTGTCGTTCGCTACGGATTTCATGCAGCCAGTATGGCGCAAATTGCACAGCAAGCACAAATGAGTGTTGGGCAGATATATCGTTATTTTGACTCCAAGGAGTCTATTATCCATGCGATTGTGGAGAATATTGTTGAGAAACGTTTGAGCTTTTTAGCGTCTGAACTGCATACGGAGATGGATTTTCCTAAAACACTGTCATTGCGTTTTTTAAATAAACCTTCTGAAGATGTCGACGATGATAACTTGCTGTTGGAAGTTACCGCAGAAGCTGCACGCAACCCCATTGTTGCACAAATTGTACAAAAAGCTGATCAGCAACTATATGCGCAGGCAGTGTCGCGTGTACGTAAACATTATCCCGGGTTGTCAGAGCAGCAGGCAATGGCCAGGGTTGAATTTATGGCAGTTCTAACTGAAGGCACGGTATTTCGTCGTGCAACGCTGTTGCAGGCTGAGCCGACAATATTGGAATCCCTCTATCGAGATGTGTTCAGCCAGTTATTCCCAGAAAAAAAACGATCTGAATAGGGGAGCTGTTACAGGCTGTCTATCTATATCTTTGTCATACTACTGGCTGCACGTATATTGGCCAGTATAACTGTGGCAGTATAAGGTTATTCCGAGTCAATAGTCGTCACGGGCAAACTAAATAGCGCAAGATTGTCGGATATGGCGGCAGTACGCACTACTTTTTTTGGTAAGTAGGCGGAAATTCCTTACTGCTAAGCTTTTGTGTTGCGTCACGCTGGTCGACAATACGATAAAATGGCAATCTTGTCAGGGGCAACAACAGGTACATTTGTTTCACTTACCCAAAAGATGCACATGCTTAAATTATTGATTTCTGCTGTACTTGTGACACTGTCGGGGTTGCATGCCACCGCGTATGGAGCGCATGCATTTTCGCTTTACGATACACCCAAATACCCCCCCGGATTTACCCATTTCAATTATGTGAATCCGGATGCGCCCAAGGGCGGCACGCTCTACCTTGCCAACCCTGATCGGCGCAGCAGCTTTGATAAATTCAATCCTTTTACGTTAAAAGGCGTGGCGGCAGCCGGTGTCAGTACATTGATGTTCGAAACTTTGGCTGTCGGATCTTCCGACGAAGTCGCAACGATGTATGGTTTATTGGCAGATGACATGGTCTTGGCGCCCGATCGCATGTCGATGACATTTCACCTTAATCCGAAAGCACGCTTTAATAACGGTGATACGGTAACAGCAGCAGACGTCAAATATTCATTTGATACGTTAATGTCGAAAGGCGCGCCGCAATTTAAGTCCGTCTTTGGGGATATCAAACAAAGTGTTGTAGTGACCCCGTCAACAGTGCGTTTCGATTTTAAATCCAGCAATCACGAATTACCGTTAATTGTAGGCTCCATTCCGGTGTTTTCCAGAAAGTGGGCTGAAGGTACGCCATTCGATCAGATCCAGTTAACCCCACCGATCGCCAGTGGTCCCTATCTGATCGAAAAATATGATGTGGGCCGTACAATCGTCTTTAAACGCAATCCAGATTACTGGGGAAACGATATCCCGTCCCGTAAGGGTATGTATAATTTTGAGCGCGTTGCATACCGTTTTTACAAAGACGATGTGGCACGTCTGGAAGCATTTAAAGCAGGTGAATTCGATGTTGTTGTCGAATACAGTGCAAAAAACTGGGTACGCAGTTATGTCGGTAAACAATTTGACAATGGCGAGATCATCAAACGTGAATTAAGCCATATGAACGGCGCCGGTATGCAGGGCTTTATGATGAATTTACGGCGTGACCAGTTTAAAGATGCGCGTGTACGTCAGGC
>JAATFN010000400.1 GCA_015655165.1 Betaproteobacteria bacterium
TCGCATGATCAGCGACTCCAAATACAATCTGTTTTATATCCGTCCATCACCCGACGGCACACGCATGCTTTTCGGTACACGTCCATCGATGATGGATTTACCGGAAGAAGAAGCCGCGCCATTGGTCTACAAAAAAATGCTGGAAGTCTGGCCAGAAATGGCTGGCATCAAGATTACCAATTGCTGGAAAGGGTATGTCGGCATGACCTGGGACAAAATTGCCCATATCGGCGAAGAAGACGGCCTGTATTACGCTGTCGGCTGCAATGGCAATGGTGTCGCATTGATGACCTATCTGGGTTACCGTATTGCCCGAAAAGTGACCGGCCAAGCGGATGCCAAACAATGTGCGTTCGATGAAGGCAAGTTTACCGGTAGTCCGATTCCTGGCTCACAAGACTGGGTTGTGCCGTTTGGCGCGGCACTCTACAGAATGAATGACTTTGCCGCTTCTTTCGGGCGCAAATAAAAACAAGCCCGGTATTCAGTGATGCAAATCAAAGGGAAATGACATGAGTGATATCGGTAAACGTCTGGGGCAATTGCCGGCAGAAGAAATTCGGGAATTGATTTATCGCCCGCAATTGACATCGGTGAATGCCGACGATTTCAAGGCGATGTTGTCCTTGAATCAGGCCCATCTTGTCATGTTGTCCGAATGCGGCCTGGTTGATGCACCTACAGCAACCACATTGGCACGTGCAATGTGCACTATCGCGCAACAAGGTGTCGACACGGCCGATGTCGACACCTTGCTGGAAGATGCTTATTTTGCATTCGAAACGCGCTTATCCTCTATTGCAGGTACACACGCTGCAGGCGCCTTACATCTGGCACGTAGCCGCAACGATATCGGTGCAACATTAGATCGACTCAGAGCCCGTCATTATGCCTTGGACATCTCTGATGCATTACTCGAGGTACGTACCCAATGTGTCACGCGTACTGCGCAATATACCGATGTCATTATGCCAGGCTACACACATTTACAGCCGGCACAACCGGTATCATTCGCCTACTACCTCTCGGGTTATGAAGTGGCATTGGCACGCGATAGCGAACGTATTGCCAGAAGCTACGACACAATCAATACGTCGGCATTGGGTGTAGCTGCCCTGGCGGGCAGCAGCTTTCATATTGACCGCAACCGGACTGCAGCTTTATTGGGTTTTGATGGGACGACACGCCATGGCCTGGACACGGTCGCCTCACGCGACTTTGTGCTGGAACTGCTCTCTGCTGTCAGTATCCTTGGCACAACCTGGGGGAAAATCATGCAGGACTTCCATGTCTTTGTCAGCGACGAGTTTGCGTCGATCAGTTTTCCTGACCGGGTAGCCGGTATTTCCAGCATTATGCCGCAAAAGAAAAACCCGATCGCACTCGAGTTTTTAAAAGCCCAAGCGTCCAGAACACTCGGTGCATTTGTCAGCAGTATGTCTGCCGCACGCAGCAGCAATTTTAGCGTGTCTCTCGATGCAATCCGTGAAGGGTTGACAGATGCATGGCAAACACTCGCTGCCACACCAAATAATCTGGCGCTGCTGCGTTTGATCATGGAAACAGTAGAACCACGCCGCACGGGATTGGTTGAACGTTGCAATAAAAATTTCTCGACAGCGACCGATTTGGCCGACGGATTGGTACGTCAATGTAATCTGTCATTTAGAGAAGCGCATCATATCGTCGGTGGTGTCGTTAAAATGGCACTGGATCTCGGTGTGGATGCAACAGGTATTACCCCTGCCATGATTGATACAGTTGCACAAGACATTATTGGTAAACCACTCTCTTTAAGTGCGGCATTCGTTCATACCTGCCTGGATGCTGAACATGCGCTTAAGCAGCGTACGACACAAGGTGGCGCTTGTGCCGCATCAGTGACATCCATACTCGATGTATCGCAACATCAACTTGCGCAATCACGTCTGGAAATCGACAAACGTCGACAACAACTACATGATGCCGATGTAGCACTACAGCAAGCCATTCAGATGCTGGCACATTAACAGGAATAACCATGATTGAAAAAAAAGTCGCTTTGATTACAGGTGCCTCCCGCGGAATCGGGTTGGCTGTCGCAAGAGAGTTACGCTCGCGCGGATACGCATTATCGCTGGGAGTGCGTCATCCGGAAGTGCTTCATACCGAATTCGGCAATGATGATCATGTGCTTTTGCATACTTATGAAGCACGTGACATTGTGTCGCCTTTGACTTGGACATCAGCCACATTAGCACGATTCGGCCGTATTGATATCGTTGTCAACAGTGCCGGAGTATGTAAAAACATTACGTTTGAAGATGGTGACAATGATGTGCTCGAAGAAACAATGGATATCAATGTCAAAGCACCATTCAGACTTCTGCAAGCAACACTCGATGCGTTGAAAGTCTCCGGTCAGGGGCGCGTCATCAATCTGGCATCGTTGTCCGGTAAACGTGTACGTACCTTGAATGTCGGCTATCAAATGTCCAAACACGCAGTCATTGCATTAAATCACGGTGTACGTCGTGCAGGCTGGGAATTCGGTATTCGTGCAACGGCAGTTTGCCCTGGCTATGTGAGTACCGACATGGCAGTCGGATTGACCAGCATGCCTGCAGAAGAAATGACATCACCTGAAGATCTCGCTGTTCTCATTGCCAATACGATTGCCTTACCGAATACGGCATCCATTGCCGAATTGCTTGTCAATTGTGCTTATGAACATGCAATGTAGGATGCATATCATTGATACATGATTGTAGTAATATTTAAGATAAATCATCACGATAACCATTTCAATGGAGGAAACACATGTCTCAACCCGTACCTGTTTACCAGAATTATATTAACGGTAAATTTCGCAGCAGTGACAATCATGTCGCTGTCTACAACCCGTCCACACAAGCATTATTATCACAAATTCCTGCCTCTTCACCTGCAGAAGTAGAAGATGCACTAGACGCCGCACGACGTGCACAAGGTGCATGGGCTAAAAAAACGGCCATCGAACGTGCGAACCATTTGCGTAAAATCGCCGCAAAAATTCGTGAGAACGTTGCGACACTCGCGCAAACCATTATGTTGGAACAAGGTAAGATCGCCGGTTTAGCTAAAGTCGAAGTCAATTTCACCGCCGACTATATTGACTATATGGCCGAATGGGCACGCCGTATCGAGGGCGAAATCATCCCGAGTGACCGCGTCAATGAAAATATTTTTGTGTTCCGTAAACCACTTGGTGTTGTGGCCGGTATTTTGCCGTGGAATTTCCCGTTTTTCCTGATTGCACGCAAAATGGCACCTGCTTTATTAACAGGCAACACCATCGTCATTAAACCAAGTGAAGAAACGCCAAACAACTGCTATGAATTCGCCAAACTGGTAGCACAAACCGATTTGCCGGCTGGCGTCTTTAATGTCGTTGGCGGTAAAGGAGATGTTGGTGGTCAGATGTCGGCTAGCAGCAAAGTCGACATGATCAGTTTTACAGGCAGTGTAGAAACCGGTTCGCGTATTATGGCAGCCGCTGCTACCAATATCACCAAACTCAATCTCGAATTGGGCGGTAAGGCACCGGCGATTGTCTTGGCTGATGCAAATCTGGATCTGGCAGTCAAAGCCATTCGCGACTCGCGTATTATTAACACCGGACAAGTCTGTAACTGTGCCGAACGCGTCTATGTCGAACGTGGTGTAGCAGATGCATTCATCAACAAGATTTCTACTGCGATGGCAGCTACACGCTATGGTGATCCGGCTGCCGACAAATCGGTCGACATGGGACCATTGATTAATCAGGCAGGCTTGGACAAAGTCGCAGCACGTGTCAAGACTGCTGTTGCCAATGGCGCGACTGTGGTCACTGGCGGCGCCATTGCGGATCTTGGTCAGGGCTATCACTATCAACCGACTGTATTGGTCGACTGCAAGCAGGAAATGGAAATCATGCGCAAGGAAATTTTCGGGCCTGTTTTACCGATTCAAATCGTCGACAGTCTGGAAGAAGCCATTACTTATGCCAACGATTGCGAATATGGTCTGACTTCATCGGTGTATACACAAAACCTGAACAAAGCCATGCAAGCTTGCCGTGAAATTAATTTTGGAGAAACCTACATTAACCGTGAGAACTTTGAAGCAATGCAAGGTTACCATGCCGGTGTACGTAAATCTGGTGTGGGTGGAGCAGACGGCAAACATGGTCTGTATGAATACACACATACCCAAGTCGTTTATTTACAATCCTGAGTTTTACTTGTCGCAGATAACCCCTGTTATCTGCGACAAGCTGCAATACCGTGTTATTCCTTAGTTATATGTTTACCGGCTTACACATAAAATATCATGTGTATTGCCGGTTTTTTTATGCACCTGTTCACCTGGCACCCGGCACAACAATTTCCTGAAACACTGCAGGCATATCAAAGCGTAAGCCAGTATCTAATGCCAACGGTATTAACCAACGTAAGTTGACCACAAGATTTGGCGGCAAGTCATCAACATCGTACAAGCCTACCACTTCTTTTTCAGTCGTCTTTGCAGTAAACATGGTGTCATCGAACGTCACAAAGAAAGTGACATGATATTCGTCCAGATGATTGATGATCGCAAAATTTGTCCATTGGACGGGCACCGTAATAACACCTGTTTCTTCGGTGAACTCCCGACATATAGCCGCTACGGGTGATTCACCCGGTTCGATTTTACCGCCTATGCCATTTAATAGGCCACGTTGCCAGTCCGGGTTCAATTTGGTTATCAGGATTATTTTTTTTCTATCCGCAGAGAACATCAAACCGGTCACGTAATTCATGATTGCTTTACCATTCAAACATCTACTGTATGATCAACCAATTTTAGCGCTTGGACGCCAAAATTTTTGGTTATAACGAGATACCTCACCAGTATCAAGATTAAAACCAACGCGTTCAACTAACGTTTCAAGTGCCTGCCCATATAGATGGAAATGTAATGCAGGCTGAGCTGATTCAACATGAATGCTGTGAATATCAGCTCCTGTAAAAGTAATTGGTTCTCCGGGTTTTACAATATGTTGCCGAACGAATTCCAACTGACCAAAATCTGCACGACTACCATCATCAGTGCGTCGATAGATACGGTTTAACTCCTCTCCAACAATTGCAACAATCACCGCCCACGTCCCATGATTATGAGGAATGCTCTTTTTACCTGGCCGTATAGACTGGATATACAAAGCATATTCCTGCTGATCTCCCACATATAATTCATAGCGTGTTGATAAATCTTTATCATCAATAGCAGGTAGCGGGAAGTGCTCGAAAGAGAACAAATCTTTCCTTTGACCAAGTTCTTGCAACAATCTTGCTGTTTCTTTCAACGTGACGTCATTAATACCGTCAATTTGATGTAATTGCCGTATTTCCGCAATTGTCTGCGCAACCAAATTCTGACGTTCCTGAATGATTTGTGTACTGTTTGCCATATTTCACCTATAAAACAAGTATACCTATACGATAAAAATCATCTTATATCTCAGCCGATTAACGAATCAATTTCTGCAATCCAAAAAAACGTTCTATTAAATAAATCATTAAAAATGACACCGCAACCATGACAACAGAAGCAGAGGCAATTGTTGGATCATTATTGTAAGAAGCGTAGGTAAACAACTGTACCGGCAGCGTCGTAAATTCTGTCCCAGTCAAAAACAAAGACATGCCGACATCATCAAACGAGACAATAAAGGCAAATAGGACCGCTGCAATAATGCCTGGTGCTATCTGCGGCAAAGTAACCAACCAAAACACATTCCATTGATTCGCACCAAGATTTTTAGCCGCCATGACTTGCTTATAATCAAAGGCGAGCAAACTTGCTGTTAATGTCCGGATCACATATGGCAAGACCATGATCGTATGTGCAATAAAAATACGCAAAGGCTGATTTGACCATTTCCATGAGGAAAAAGCCGACAGCATGGCTAATGCGCCTAAAATCACCGGTATAAACAACGGAGACATCAGTACACTTAATATTGACTGCTTGCCGGGGAAATTATGTCGTGCAACAGCCGTTGCCGCCGGCAAACCCAAAAATAATGCCATTCCTGCAGATGCACAGGCAAGCAATAAACTATTGACTGCAGCAATCATAAAATCACTGTGTTCCAATAACGCCTTATACCATCGTAACGACACGCTATTTTTTGGAAAGCTAATATAGTCCAAAGGAGTCAGCGAAACCAAAAACTCAATCACCAATGGTCCTAGAATAAATACCAGTATTAACCCAGTCCATATAGCCAGCAAACGTGAAGAAGATTTATGTGATGTCATTATCATGATTCTTCTGCTCCGGAAACAGCACGCCGCAATGGTTCATAGAATTTTGTCATCACAGCAACAATCAGGGATAACGCTACAAATAGAACAACCGCGACAACAGTGGCATCATTCCATTCAAGATAATTGATTGCCAAATCATATATTTCAGTGGCCATGACTTTGGTAGCACTACCACCCAGCAATTCAGGTACGATATAGGCACTAGCACTCATCGCAAATACCAGAATCGAACCCGACACGATACCAGGCATACAAAGTGGCAACACAATATGACGAAAAATCTGCCAGTGGCTGGCACCTAGATTAGCTGCCGCCAACAGGGGGGTATCGTCCAATTTCAATGTCGAGGCTGTCAGTGCAAGGAACATATAACCAAAAAAAACATGCGTTAATCCGACAATCACACCAAAATCGTTATACATCAATGGTAGTGGTGTAAAACCTAGCCAAACAACTGCACTATTAACAAGTCCTTTTGGGCCCAGCAAAGTTACCCATGCTAAAGTACGGACGACGACGCTCGTTAACAGTGGTGACAATAATGCGATAGCAAGCATGGAACGCTTGTGTGACGAGAGACGACGCATATGCAATGCAACTGGAAAAGCCAGAATCAAGCATGCCAGCACCGTAAAAAAACTGATACGTACTGTTCTTAATAGCAACGCCCATCCATAAGAGTCAGACAAAAACGTTATATAAGACGCGAAAGAAAAATATCTGCCATCTTGATGAACATAAATGCTATTAAACAGAAGAAATACGATAGGCGCCAGGAACAGTACACTAATAAAAATCAGTGCCGGCATCACAAGAATATAAGGACGTCTTTTAGCGAAAAACATTGCTTGGCTTTTCCTATACCTGTGGCAGTTCAATCAGATCACTTGTATTAATAGCTAACTGAACCACATCTCCGACATGGATCGTATCGTTATTTCTTTGGATTGTGTTTTTTCCTTCTAATCGAAAACCCCCAGTTTCCACCTCAAATCGCAATGATGCACCAAGATAGTCAAGCACAATAATTCTTGCGGAAAGGTACTGTATTTCAGACACAGTCGACTGCTTGATGGCAGATGTTACGTCTACTGATTGCAACGTAATGGCATACTCAGGAATAATATATTGCGCTTGTCCACGACGTGATGTTGCTGGCACCGGTAACGTTATATTACCTTTTTCCATATGAAACCAAGTAGTACCATTATCGTCGAATAAAGTGCCTTCGATAATGTTACGATGCCCTATAAATCCAGCAACAAAGGCATTGTTCGGGTGTAAATAGATATTGCGTGGTGTATCAAATTGCTGCAATTTTCCATTACCGAGAATCGCCACCCTGTCTGAGGTAGTGAATGCCTCTTCGATATCATGCGTGACTAAAATGGTTGTCATACCGGTAATTTTATGAATTTCCAGCGCATTTTTTCTTAACTCCTGACGCAACTCCGGATCCAGATTACTTAATGGCTCATCCATCAACAACAATCGTGGCTTCAACACGATTGCCCGTGACAATGCGACACGCTGCTGCTGTCCACCAGATAACTCTCTGGGATAATGATGTCCGAAACCATCCAGATGTACTTGCTTTAAAGCTTCTACAACACGTATGCGGATCTCTTCCGATTTCAGTTTTTGCATGCGTAAACCAAATGCCACATTGTCATAGACTGTCATATGTGGAAAAAGCGCATAATTCTGGAACACCATCACAGCACCACGACGATGACTTGGCATGTGCTGGATGGAGACACCATCCAGAATGATATCTCCGGCATCAGGTGCTAAAAATCCGGCAATCATATGTAATGTCGTTGTCTTTCCGCCGCCAGATGGCCCAAGCAAAGAAATAAATTCTCCTTGGTGCATCTCTAGATCCAGATGATCAACTGCATATTGATCGCCAAATTTTTTTGTAATCGCGCTCAGTCTCAAAAAAACATTGGTATCCGAATTTGCTAACTGTGTCATTGCTCACTCACTTGCTAATTGCACGTTCCAGCTTCTGAGCCCAGACACGACGCTGTTCGACAACCGCTTCTCCATCGATTTTAGGTTGTTTTAACAACGTTTCCCGGTCAGGGATACCTGCCTTTGCCAATGCATCAGGAATCTTGACTTCATTATTGACAGGGCTGTAAAACAGCTCGGTCATCAGTACTTTTTGAGCATCGACACTCAAGAACCACTGAATAAATTCCTGTGCCAACACGGCATTCGGCGCACCTTTTACTGGCGACACCATTGTCGAACTGACAACAGCACCTTCTTTTGGAAGAACAAATTTCAAGTCATGCAGTTTAAGTGCAATTGGTAATGCCCTAATGGAACTATTCACACCCAGGAGATATTCGCCCAACTGAATTTTTTCTTCATGTTTGGCTGCTGCCGGTTCCAGTACAGTTGAACATTTACTTAACTCTGCAAAACGTGAAATACCACGATCAATCTGATTAATATTGGCATCAGCCAACATAATCACCGCATTTAATGTGTAGACTTGGCTCGCACGTTCCAATCCTATATGACCACAGTATTCACTTTTAAACAGATCATTCCAGCTGGTTGGCGCTGCCCAGCCGCGTTTTTTGAATTCATCACTACGGTAATACAATCCTGTGACAAATGCACCAATAGCAACCCCATCGTCACCTTTTGCCTTTGCATACTGTGGAAGTCCATTCCATTGTGACAGTACATGTGTATCAATTTTTTCCAACAACCCGGCTTTGGATGCCAGACGCTGGTTAATATCGTCTGTTAACAACAAATCATACTCGGGCGTATTACGTGTCGCGGTGACTTTCGCAACATTCGCTGGTGCTGTTCCTGGTACCCATTGGATGGCGACATGATAACGCTGCTCAAACTCTTTGAAAATGTTGCGATATACGTTATCAAGCTGCCCACCAAAAGATGCAACGACCAATTTCTTGTTTCCATGATTACTGTCTTGTGCATTCACTGTTGCATGAGAAAATACAACAGCAGCACAAGTCAATATCTGCAGGATAGGTTTAAAAAAATGAAACATGATAATAAAAATTCCTATAATAAAAATAAATCTATTAGCCTTTTATTTATTCAGTACAACATCAATCAATCGCAGCGTTTCTCTTTGCGCATCTGCAGCAGCACCGGCATGAAATGGCGGATGCCCAAAACGATTAAACCCATGATCTGCATTTTTATGTGTATAGACTTCAACATGAGATTGTGTCGACACAGCTTGTCTTACTGACTGTATTAATTCTTCAGGTGTACGATAATCCAATTCGCCAAAATGAATCTGTGTTGGCACATTGATCTGTGCTCCCAGTTCTAAATTATTCGCGAGATGCGTTGGATAATAGGCACTTGCACCATTGATGAAACCGGATGCAGCACACAGATATGCCAACTCGCCACCAAGGCAAAATCCCACAGCAATAATTGGTGTTCCGGCAGGTAAATCAAGGTGCCATTGATCAACCAGGAACTTTAAATCGGCAATGGCCGTAGTCCTATTTAGTACACCTGACAGCAAACGTCCTGCCTGCTGATCTTCTTTATTATATTCAAGTTGTACATTAGCTTGCTGACGCCAGAATAAATCCGGTACACGGACATGAAACCCGATGCCTGCATAACGTTCTGCTACCTGACGAATCCAGCCATTGATATTGTAAATTTCCGGCAATAACAATAATGCCGCACCATTCGACACAATGGGTTCTGCCACATAGGCAACAAAACTTCCATCGTTTGTATTAATATTCACCAATGATGTATTCATAATGTCTTTTCTATAACAACTAAGAAATGAAGTTCTCAACTAAGTTCAATGTTTAAATGTCGTTCCATCAGATGCTAATTGCGCCAACAGTTGTTTTTCCCAATTCAAATAAGCACGCATTGCCTCTGCATTGCCTCGACGACGTTCATGCCCCCAATAAAGCATATCTATACGCTGCTCAGGTTTGAGTGAATTTGTATCTTCTTCAGCCGAATAACAGACGGTTTGCCCTGCTGAAAGCCATCCCTGCAAACCGCCCTTAACGACATATACGTGTGACAATGCACTGTTTGCACATATCATTTCGGCAACATCTATAGCAGCCAAACGTGCTAGTCGCACATCTTCCGAAAACAGCAACACATCATGTCCTGACTGCACATCTTCTCTTAGTGTTTCCAACCTGGCACGATTTACCCATCGTGCACCAGTTGGATGCGCACGCAAAAAATCGGCACTGCGATCGACACTCCAAAAACGCGCTTTTTTTTCTTGAATAAGCAATGCTGCTTCCGCGGCATTGACTTCTGAAGTCTGCCCAATAACATCCTGCATTTCAGCTTTCACTTGTGCTGCCGCATCTGCATTATTTAGCTCACCATGTATATCCTGCGTACTCTCGCCCTGAATGGCATTTTGATACTGTTCGATCGTAGCATCAGGCATCAACCATACATCCCAACCCATCATTTTCAACCAATTGGCAATTTGACTGGCACGTATGCCGTCTGTATCAACCAATACCACTCTGGCGCCCATCGTTGCCATCCATCGGTCAGTCGCTTGCAACAATTGCCCCCCAGGGGCTGATCGGGCGCCTTGGAAATGTCCTCGGGCATATTCGGCAGTTGATCTGATGTCAAATATGTATGTTGAGCGTGTTACATCGTCTAGCCATGCTTTGACAGTTACCGGGGCAACACGCGCAATGGCAACATCACGCATCTGCTTTTCCATCAAATGCCGTGCATTCTGCACACTATCTTTAGATACGGCTAACGGTGCTATCTGGCTGCCATTTTCCAATTCATAACCTGCAAGTTGCCAGCCATGCACACCACCATCAAGTACTGTAACTTTATTAGCGACACCCGCATTAATCAGTGTTTGCGCACCGACAATACCACGCGTTCTCCCGCCACAAGAAATAACAACATGGCAATCTTGATTTGGCACCAGATCATGAAATCGCTGAACCAACTCTTCTCCAGGGCAAGAAATAGCGCCCGGGACATGGCGCACTGCATGCTCCATCCTTGTTCTTGGATCAAGAACAACGACCGCCTGTCCTTGCTGACGCAATGCGACTAATTCTGCAGGTGTCGTTGATGGTGTCGCAAAATGATGTTCGACCCACTCGCCAAATGCTTTACTGGGTACATAAACACCCTGAAAGAGTTCGTATCCTGCAGTTTCCCAGCTCTCAACGCCACCTGTCAGTATATAAAGATGGGGGTATCCCAGTACCTGCAACCTCTTTGCAGCACGTTTAGCTACACCATTGCCATGATCAATGAGCACCACAACACAGTTAGCACGTGGCACAAATAATCGTATTTGCAATTCCAATATGCTATAAGGGATATTTACTGCCCACAGTAAATGCCCCAGACCATATTCACCTTCTTCCGAGACATCAATTAATGCGAGCTCAGTTTGACTGCTGACCTGTGAAACAGTCATCGCTTGATGTCGAAGATCATCGACCCATTGTTTTAATTTCACCGCTTCAATCGGCGAGACAGTCACTGGTTCAGGGGTGGACACTTCGATGCCATTGGATAATTCACGATACAAAACACATTCCCCGTCATTCATTGGTGAGGTGTTTATCTTAAGTACGCGTCGATCGTGAAGAAAAGAAGAAGAAACTATATGCTTATGAATAATTTAAATGACTTTTTAAATTTCCACAACGGAAATCATATAAGTAATTGATAAATAATAATATTATGAGTTACATCCGATAGCACGGAGACAAAATAGGACATCAAATCTTTAGCATTGCTTATATATTAATCCGATTAGCTAATCAATTCCTTAACACCATATGCCTGCATTAGCGAAGAAAACACCTTACCAATGACAGGATTATGTGCAGTAGGACGCATCCACAAGTAATAACGCACATCCGTCAATCGTGGCAAGCCTTCCTGTTCACCCAACACACGCATGTCATGGCCCACCATTTCCATGCTGCGCACAGTGATGCCCAATCCTGCCCTTACAGCAGCCTTAATACCTATGGGATTCGATGATGTATAAGCCTTATGCCATGTCATATGATGCCTGCGTAATGCATCAATCGCATGTGCAGTAAATAAACTGTGCTCGTCACCCATAATCAATGGCACTGGCTGCCCTTTTGTATAAATAAAATTTGCAGAACAAATCCATAACATTGGCGATGCGCGCAGAATAAATCCTTCTAATGAGCGATCCTCTCTGGTTGAAATTGTCATGTCCAGTTCCCCTCTGTTTAATGCGCCCATCAGTACAGGGCTTCGTCCTATACTAATATCGACCCTAATATTAGGCATCAACTTGGCAATCAAACTCAAAATCTGGGGCAAAATAGAATCAGCAACATCATGCGGCGAACCGATACGTAACAAAGCAGTACTATCGATTTCCTGCAAGGTACGCATTGAATCATCATTTAATGCTAATAAAGCCTGTGCATGACGTAAAAGATGGTGACCAAACGTCGTCAATTTCTTGGTGCGTCCATGCTTCTCAAATAAGGCGTTTCCCAATTGCGACTCAAGTTTTTGTATTTTTTGTGTGACTGCTGATTGGGTGCAACCGATATATTCTGCTGCTCTGGAATAAGACCCATATGCATCTACATACACAAAAGTGCGCAACAAATCCAGATCAAAATTCATAATCTGAGAAGACAAGTTCACCATTAGTCCCTACTTCCTTTTTAGCCAATCATCCAAACAATCCACCGTTCTATACAAGTAAGACATATAAATACATGTAATCTTAAATAGCATGCATTTTAACAATATCTGTATTGACAGCAAAAAAATCGGGAAATAAGTTCCCGTTGATTTTGGTTCTTGGCTGGCTGTTAAACGAACAAAGCTCCCCCAAAAAAATTTTATCAATGATCCCATACATGATACTAACGTGACTAACTTTCATATGTGCTGATTTGCTATAGTTACAATAAAAAAACCTCCGAACAAGTTCAGAGGTTTGAGAACAGCCTGCAGGATTTACGAAGAAACCCTTTTTATTATTGTTATTCCATCTTATTTTTTAACTAGCAAATCACCTCAAGCACTACTTGCAATGAATTCGACAAGATCGTCAATTTTCTTGAAAATCTGTGTTGCCGAATTCTTGTTCATAGGATTTTTATTCATGCTAAAGCTCTCATTTTGCACAAATAAATTGACCTGACTAGAATACATATAGATATTTTTTCCCAGGCCATATGACAGACCCTGAATAATTCCCATATCGACATCAGGTTCAAATTCTTCACCAATTAAAATGACATTTTCGCTCTTGGCCAAGTTGGCAATATCAACAGCAATATTACCTGCATTGTCACCCATCACAAAGGTCTTGTTGTTTTGTGTGCAAGCCTGCTTAATTTTCTCCAGAAAAATCAAGCCAGCTTCCGAATATTGATAGTTGGGGTCAATATAATAATCGTAATCGATCTCTCCCACAGTCGGTGGAGGAACCTTGGGACCTCGCTCATGATTGATGATGTCAGTTAGCTTCGTTTTGAGTAAGTCGCTGACTTGCTGCTGAATATCACTTAACTCATCCCTGTAATCATCATATTCCTTGGATGGCGATTGAACATGGATAATGTCAGAAATATATGACAGATACTTACTTGTTGAATAACTTTGTTCACCATCAAAAATAGTCCTCTTGAAATAATCCGTGGTCATCGGAACAATCGGCTTACCTAATGCAAATGCAAAGCCTAATTCAAAACCTATTCCAGGATCATAAGATGGGCCATTCAAGAAACCTGTCAATGCAACAGATGCCTTGAGGTTCTTCACATCTAACGCAAAAATTGCATGAGAGATATCCGGGTCATTGGGATCAATTTCGTTATTTGAATCCCTATAGGGCAAATAGCAATGATCAAGTCCAACAAGAATGCCATCATCAATCCATTGATCAATTTTTTCACACAGATTCAATGAAGTAATTCTATCGTCAACATTGAATAACTTTGTTACAAGATACAGATGTTGCATATCATTCTCCTAAAAACATTAAACCGCGGCACTTCTCTCATACAACAGCTTTAAGCTCCCTTAAAAAATATAACCAACACCCAAGTAATATCCCCAGCCCTTTGAACTGATCGTACTTCCTCCCAGACTAGCTTCATCTTTCCATTGACCGCCATTATGGAAATACCGTGCCACACCAAGTAATTTCAGGTGCCCACGCGTGTAAACCAGTGCGTTGGTTGCAACCGTAGCACTATTCGTTCTCAATGTTGGTGTCCTCTCTCCCAGCTTTGACTTGAAGTCGAAGTTGGTAAATCCGCTGTAGTTGAGCTTACCCCCTAAAAGGTCTCCTAATGGATATCTGTATTTGATTTGAAGCCTGTAGCCATCCCAGCTGTTTGAGTTTTTCGCACCATAGTTCTCATACTGCTTGCGGCCAAAAAAATTAATAGAAAGTCCCAACTTGCTATAGGTATTGATGTCTGTGCCTAAACCGACAAACAAGGTATTCTGGCGTGATGCCTTACTCGTTCCCAAATCATAGACCCAATCAACTGCGGCAAACCAATCCTTGAATATGCCTACCCCAAGATCTTTGCCCACCAAGTCATTTAACGAAAGCCTTGGCTGATGTTCCATAAAAATGGGAGACCCTTTTCCCCAGATGCCAGTTGAAGCATTATTTCCTATCCCGAAAAACCTCGGCATGTCGATATAGCCAAAGTATTGGATCGGTCCTTTTTTACCGAAATATTCATATTCCAGGTAGATATCATCCTTTAGCTTTGGCCCAAATCTCAAATCCTTGGCACCAATAGCAGTGATATTGTGTGAATGCCAGTCAGCCGTTGAAACATAATCTGACCTGGCTTTTTCACTTACCTCGTCACTTGCATATGCATTGGCCCCCACAGCCGTTGCAACCATCATTGTTAAAGCAATATACTTCATACCCCCTCCTTATATTAAACGTTTAACCAACTGTGGTTAAACACCCCCTGAAATTAATTGATGACCTTCCCATTGACCTCGCCGCGCAATTGCCGCA
>JAATFN010000105.1 GCA_015655165.1 Betaproteobacteria bacterium
AACTTTGCCGCTGCGCTTAGCGCCCGTTTGCGGGAATTCTCGCCACCTGTGATGACACCTCGTGCGTTATCCGAGAAGCTTGCAACAGATACGTCCTTGTCGGCAGCGTTGGTGTTTGGCAACGAACGTTTTGGTTTGCCAAACGAGCTCGTCCAACAATGCAATGTATTGATCAATATCCCGTCGAACCCGGATTATGCATCGTTAAACCTGTCACAAGCGGTACAAGTACTTGCTTATGAGTGTCGTATGGCGGATTTGGCCTTGCAAGACAATGCGGTGATGACAACCCAGACAGATATCGGATTTGAAGGTAAGGCGGCCAATGTGACAGAAATCGAAGGCATGTTTGATCATCTGGAAAAAGCCCTTGTGGCAATCGGTTTTTTAGATCCGGACAGCCCTAAAAAGTTGATGCCAAGGTTAAAACGCCTGTTTGCGCGTACACAGCTAGAAGCAGAGGAAGTCAATATTTTACGGGGCATGGCACGTCAGATCCTTGACCCCAAAGAAGGAAAGAAGCATGAGTAAACTGAGTTTGGACCGTATTTTGCAGTCGCAGGGATTTGGCTCGCGTAAATACTGCCGTCAACTCATCGAAGACGGGGAAGTCGCTGTCAACGGCGAAGTGGTCGATAACTACAAGTTGATGCCAGAAACAGAAGGGTTGGTCTTGTCGCTGTTCGATGAACAGTGGCCATACCGTGCCCATGTGTATATCGCGATCAATAAACCCGCCAATATCGAGTGCTCGCGCAAACCCAGCCATCATCCGGGCGTGCTGACCATTTTACCGGAGCAATTCACCTGGCGTGATGTCCAGCCTGTTGGCCGGCTCGATCATGACACAACGGGCTTGTTATTGATGTCTGATGATGGTGCATTTATCCATGCCCAATCGTCTCCCAAGCGGCATGTACCGAAGGTGTATGCGGCAACTACACATGATCCGGTGACCGATGAACTGGTCGCGCAACTCTTGGCTGGTGTGCAACTGCATGATGAGCTGGCACCGCTTGCTGCCATCCATTGCAAAAAACTTGATACCCATGTGATCGAGATTGTTCTGGAGCAAGGCAAATACCATCAGGTCAAGCGGATGCTGGCCGCTGCCGGTAACCATTGCACGGCATTGGTACGTACTGCGATTGGCAGTTTGACACTGGATGCACTGGCGTTGCAAGAAGGCGAGTGGGTTTATCTGGACGAAGCCCAATTGGCGCTGTTGGTTCCTGCTTGATAAGCATACAGCGGGCATATGCCCGCTGTATTGGTGAGGTGCTGATATATATGCAACGGTGTCAGTGCGGTTTATCTGACGGGGGAGTGTCAATGGTGACGTCGCCCAGGAATAGTTGGGCGCAGTCTACCGGATCAAACTGGTAGTGTTGGCTACAAAAGTCGCAATGTACATCAAGTGTTCCTTCGGCAGCCAATGCTGCTTCGACTTCTTCGGCGCCCAGCATTTTGAGCATGCTACCGACTTTTTCACGGGAGCAGGAACAAAAGAATGCGGGATGCTGTGGCTCAAAAATACGCACAGTTTCTTCCCAGAACAGGCGATGCATCAGTGTGTCGATGTCGGTTGTCAATAACTCTTCTGTGCGCAAGGTGTTGCCCAGCATCGATAAACGTTCCCATGCTTCGGTATCGACGTCGGGTGTCTGGACGCCGCCTTCGGTGGGCAGTTTTTGCAGCAACAGACCACGCGAGACGGTCTCGCTGGACGCCAGCCATAGTTTGGTATCAAGCTGTTCGGAGCGCAACATGTAGTTTTCGATGACGGTGGCGACATCGTCGCCATCTAGCGGGACGATACCTTGATACGCCTGTTGGCCGGGCAATTTGTTGTTCGGGTCCAGTGTAATCGCAAAACGTCCTGTACCACCTGCATTGACGAGTTCGGTGAGCGTGGCATTGTCGGTCACGGCAATGCCTTCGGCAATTTTTGCTGTCGCACGCAAACGCAACTGGTCGTCGCATTCGACAACAAGCAGACGAACAGGACCATCACCGTGAATTTGCATGATGATGGTGCCGTTAAATTTCAGGTTGGCAGTCAATAATGCCGCAGCCGACATCATTTCACCCAGTATTGTCTGGACGGCAATCGGGTAGGTGCGACGGGCCAATACCTGTTGCCAACTGTCTGTCAGTTCGATGAATTCCCCGCGTACCGGGGCATTGTCAATCATGAATTTTTGTAGCGTATCTTTCATTCTTCCTTTCCAGGGCGATGCTGATGATGCATTCGCCCGTGTTATCCAATACGGGTTAAACCGGTTTTAAACTGTTGTGCACGCTTGATATAGTGGTGGGTGCCGGCCTGCATATGGGCGATATCTTCAGGTGTTAACGTGCGTACCGCTTTGGCAGGTGCACCGATAATTAATGAATTGTCGGGGAATTCCTTGCCTTCAGTCACTAAGGCACCAGCACCAACCAGACAGTTCTTGCCGATTTTGGCGCCATTTAAAATGATCGCCTGCATACCGATTAATGCACCATCGCCGATGGTACAACCATGCAGCATGACTTGATGACCGACTGTGACCAGTTTCCCAATGACCAAGGGATAACCCATATCCGTGTGTAATACCGCACTTTCCTGGACATTGCTGTTTTCACCGACAGTGATGGTTTCATTGTCGCCACGCATGGTAACGTTAAACCAGACACTGGCATTGTGTTCGATTTTGACTTTGCCGATAATGGTGGCGTTTTCAGCAATGTAAGCAGATTCAGCAATTTCAGGTGTATTTTGTTCGAATTTGTAAATGGCCATAATAGTACGGTCTCCCTGAATGTTGTTGTAAGAAGATTACTCCCTAGATAAGGGTGAAATGTCGGGTATCAATCCTTTATTTTACCTGTACTGGGTACGAATAACCCTTTGAAAGAGAATTTGCATGGAAAGTGGTTCTGGCGAGTTGCGTGCGGCAGCGTTGCACTGGTTGGTCACTGTTGATTGCGACACAAAAGTCGCGGGTGTCAAACGCTTGAGGGAAAACTGGCAAAAAGGTGACATAACGCTGGACGCTGTGGCGACGTTGCATCCGGTATTACCTGTGCCTGGCCGACCACAACGCCCGCAACTGGTGTCGCCATTAAATGTGAAACATCGTTCGATGCGCACCCCGGAAGGGCGTGCCGCATTGATTCATGCGTTGGCACATATTGAATTCAACGCCATCAATCTGGCGCTCGATGCCATCTGGCGTTTTGCGCATATGCCGCCCGCATTTTATAGTGACTGGTTACGCGTTGCTGCCGAAGAGGCGCATCACTTTACTTTACTGTCGGCACATTTACAGACACTCGGTTTTAGCTATGGCGACTTTGATGCCCATAACAGTTTGTGGGAGATGGCTGAAAAAACCAAAGGCGATGTGTTGGCACGTATCGCGTTGGTGCCACGTATCTACGAGGCAAGAGGTCTGGATGCGGTGCCCATGATGCGTGCCAAACTGCTCCAGGCAGGAGATGCTGCTGTTGCTGGCATATTGGACATTATCATGCATGAGGAAATCGGTCATGTGGCTATCGGCAACCATTGGTACGCGTGGTTATGTGAACAAAGGGGATTGGCGCCGATAACGACATTTCAAACTCTGGTACAGAACTATGAAGCGCCTCCTTTACGCGGGCCCTATAATCAGGCCGCACGTCGACAAGCAGGCTTTACAGAAGAGGAAATGCGCCTGTTTTATCCCTGAAAGCAGCATATCTGCGTAATGGATTAATACATTTTGAAACATTAAAGACAAACGGTTACATCGCTGTGCGTCATTTTTCTATAGGCTACGAACACGTTCTTGCGTTTGCCGATAATTAGTTAGTGTTCGCAAGTTTCATTATTCGATTAAGAAAGGGAAGCAAAATGATTTCTCGTAAATTAACACTCGCTACGTTAGTGGCAGCTTTGGTGTTGTCGGTAAGTGCTTGCCAAAAAGAAGGACCTGCAGAATCGGCTGGTAAGGAACTGGATCAAAAAGTCCAGGAAGCCAACGATAAAGTTGAATCAGCAACAGAAAGTGTCAAAGAAACTGCAGAAGAAGTGAAAAGTGACACGCAAAGTACACTGGATAGCACAAAAGAAAAAGCTGGCGAATCGTTGGAAACTGCAAAAGAAAATGTGAAAGAATTTGCCGATAAGACCAAAGAAGGTGCAAGTGACCTGGTGAACAAGGCTG
>JAATFN010000126.1 GCA_015655165.1 Betaproteobacteria bacterium
AAATGATCGCATTCATGTAACTAGCATCTATCAATTATGCAACGTACCTGTAATTTCTTTCCCCTCAAAAGTGAGTAAAAAAGCCTTCATATCTTTCTGCTTGAAGCCAATTGTTACCGGCTATCTTTTTCTTGGACAACATTGCCCAAAAACATAATCTGATATCGCTTTGACACGCCGTATAAACGCTATACCGACACAAGAACATCAGTTTTATCTTTCATTTGAATCATAAAAACTACGGCATGATAGACATCATTATGCTGTTGCATATTGCCCCACAAAATCCATATCAAAAGCACTTGGCAATCATTATGTTAAGAAAACTTTTTTCATTCGGAAAATGGAACATTGGCGTGAAATTGACTTTTGTCATTTTCATCAGCATCACGTTATTACTATTGGTATTTTTTTCGCTCATCAACCGGTCACTGAATAATCTTGCAGAAGAGCAAGCGACAACAGAAATTCAGGATAAGACACGTGTTGTCACAGAAATGCTGGTGAGTTTCGACAATACTTTGCGCGCCCAGATTCATGTCTACGCAAAAGTATTTGCCGATAGCATGAATACAAATATTACATTGAATACGTCACGTACGATCATGGTTGCAGGCATACCTACGCCAGTGCTCACGGCTGGAATAACAGACTTGAATATGAATCTGGCAATCGTCGACAGATTTACCGAACAGATTGGTGGTATCGCCACGGTATTTATAAAGGACGGTCAGGATTTCATCCGTATCACGACATCAATCAAGGATGAAAATAAAAACCGCCCTATCGGTGTCAAACTTGATCGTAGCCACTTGAGCTATCAGGCCTTGATAGCGGGAAAATCCTATGTAGGTAACAGTGTATTATTCGGAAAACAATTCATTACACAATACGATCCGATCAAAGATAGCCAGGGCAATATCATTGGTGCATTGTTTGTCGGCTTGGATTTTACAATCTCTTCAGAACAACTTTTTAGTACCATTGCCGACATGAAAATCGGCAAAACAGGTTATTTCTATACGCTTAGCAATGCGCCACATGATCGGGGCACAATCACCATGCATCCGACGCTCAAAGGCAAACAGTTAATTGCCCTGAAAGACACAAACGGTTTTGCATTTATCGCCGATATCGTCAACAAACGTGAAGGTACACTGCGTTATTACTGGCATCTGGATGCCACACCGGAAATCAGCGAGGAAAAAATTGTCGCATTCTTCTATATGCCTGCTTGGGACTGGATTGTCGTTGGTGGCACCTTCAGCAATGAATATACACACTATACAACTGATGTGTTAGATCAATACCAGTTAATCGGGCTCGTTTTACTGATCACAATGGGCCTGGTTGTCTACTGGATCATGCGTCGCTATCTGAGTATTCCACTTGGCAATGCAACGCAAGCGGCCAATACATTGGCCAATGGCGATCTGACTGTGGCAATCAAAGAAACCCGCACCGATGAAATCGGCCAACTCGTCAATGCCATTAACGGTATCGGGAAAAATCTATCCGAAGTCGTCAATAAGGTCCGCAATAGTGCGTCTTTGATTGCACGTTCTTCTCTGGAAATTGCAACAGGCAATACGGACTTGTCCAACCGTACCGAGTCGCAAGCAAGTTCGCTTGAACAAACATCTGCATCGATACACGAGATGACCGACAGCATCACAAAAAGTGCGGAAACATCCTCCCATGCCAATACCTTGACCAATTCGGCGACCCATTTGGCAACCCAAGGCGGTGAAGCGACAACACAGGTATTGGATACAATGGGACTTATCAAGGATAGTTCTGCAAAAATTGTCGACATCATCAGCTTAATTGACGGCATCGCATTTCAGACAAATATCCTGGCATTAAATGCTGCGGTAGAAGCCGCTCGTGCGGGTGAACAAGGCCGTGGCTTTGCTGTTGTTGCCAGCGAAGTACGTACTTTGGCACAGCGTTCGGCCAATGCTGCAAAAGAAATCGCCACGTTGATTAACGACTCTGTGCGTAAAATAGAACTCGGTAACCAGCTATCCCATAAAACGGCACAGACGATGACAGACATTATGCAGGCGATCAATAATGTGACCCAGATGATGGCCGACATCAGTGCGTCCGGACACGAACAGACACTAAGTATTAGCCAGATCAACGACGCGATCGCTCAAATGGA
>JAATFN010000406.1 GCA_015655165.1 Betaproteobacteria bacterium
CATCTTCAGTCTCCATTTTTCAACGAACATAAAAAAATGATTGTACGACTAGAGAAGCGCTTTTCCAACATAACAATCCTCTATTTAGTAGCCATTTACATCTTATGCAAAAACAGAATAAGGACATAAGATAAAAAAATCATCTAAGGACCTTTGACAAGTACGAATTATCAATATATATTCAAGCATTCCCAAAAGCTCGGACCTTGTACAAATGACTGCACGACGTCTTGCTAACTCCTTTATTATGCTGGCACTTTTAGCCGGATTCTGTTCTGGCGCCTATGCCAAAGAAAACTTTTCCACGTCCAATACAACACTAGCAACCCGTTTACAGGATTTTGCAGATCGAACGTCCGAAGTCATTACCCAGGCTTTAGGTAGTATCGGCATTAAGTACAAGTATGGCGGAAGTTCCCCGGAGTCGGGACTCGACTGCAGTGGTCTGGTGCGCTATGTATTTAAAGAAGCTTGGGGGAAAGAATTGCCGCGTACAAGTGCGGAATTGAGTAAGGTCGGTGAAAAAATTGATAAAAGCGAATTGCAGCCTGGTGACCTTGTATTTTATAACACCTTAAAACGGCAGTTTTCGCATGTTGGCATTTATCTGGGTGACAACAAGTTTATTCATGCCCCCTCTTCCGGTGGCAAGGTACGTATCGAAAGTCTCGATGGTGGCTACTGGAGCAAGCGTTTTAATGGCGCGCGCCGTATAGATCCACAAGAATACCAATAATATTCCCCGGCACCACGTTTATTTATCGTGATCTTAGCTGCAATCTGTGGCTAAGTTTCCTTATATTCACCTCCACAATTCAACAGATCAAAAGCATTGTTTGGTAACAAGTGCTGCGCATGGATTATTGCGGGATGCATACCTATCATCAAGACATGCTCTGAAATCCGCATTGTATCCAAGCACCAATTTTATCCAGACGACAGCAATCCAGCTTAAAGCTAGCGAAGTCACCTATACATTACGGGGCTGTTCTAGCATCGAGTTTTCGGCGGATTTCAGGCAAGGCTTTGGAGGCAGCACGCTCTCCCGCCAAAATCGCGGTATTGCGTCCTGAAAAATCACTACCGCGCATTCTGCTCAGGCCCGGTTCGATCACCACATCCGCGCCTTGCAACTCATAGCGGTTAATGGTCTGCCCCATGATGGCAAAGGTTTGCAGTAATACCTCGACCGAGGTACTCGATTTTTGCGCCTCGGGTTGCGCGGAAATATTGACAGCAATGACAAAGTCCGCCCCCATCTCACGTGCAAAATGTACCGGTACAGGTGCCACCAAACCGCCATCCACATAATCACGACCACCAATACTCACCGGTTGGAACACGCCAGGCACAGCTGACGAAGCACGCACAGCCATACCTGCATTACCACGCCTGAATAAAATAGCACGACCGGTTTTCAAATCGGTAGCAACAGCGCCAAACGGGATCCTGAATTTTTCAATCGGCTTTTGGTGCACAGCTTTATTCACATAAGCCTGGACAGCTTCGCCTTTTAATACACCACTCAACTTGGAGAATAATGGTACCGACCAGTCGGAAATCGCTGCCTCATCAATATCAAAAGCGATTCTTTGTAAGGCAAACCCGTTATTTCCTGCCGCATATAAAGCACCCACCAGACTGCCGGCACTTGTACCCACGACAATATCAGGCACAATGCCCTGTGCTTCGAGCACCTTGATTACCCCCACATGTGCAAAGCCACGAGCCGCACCACCGCCCAATACCAGTGCAATCTTAGGTCGTTTAACGCTTTTAAGCTCGAACGTGGGTTCCTGGACACTTTTCACGTCAAATGTCGTCTCATGAGTACCACTGGCTTCAGTTGCCGGTTCTTTACTGACAACATCAGAACGTGCCGGCACCACTTCTGTCGTGTTAGCGGGTAAATTTTTATCGGGTGTGCTTATTAAAGCAGTTGAACAGCCGGACAAAAGTAGTGAGGAGACCAACAAAACGCGCGACAATAATATGCGCAATATAGAATTAAACACAATCCGCCACATGCAAGGTAATATCAAATTAAGATAAGTATATCTTGATCAAGACTGTACTTCTTATCACCATACAAAGATACAAATGAATTTGTCGTTTTAATGAAAAACAGTTCTGCACTTCACGCGTGAGTTATTTTCATGTAAATTAATACAACTCGTTTGGTGGTCTTACCAATTAATTGGTACTATTCATATAATAATAGTTATTTTAGTAAATAAGTAAGCTGAAGCTGGCTGAATATTCGATTTTTTCAATCCTAAGGAAATACGATGAAGTTACTGCGTTACGGTCCAGTTGGACAAGAAAAACCAGGCATTCTGGATCAAGAAGGCAACATCCGTGATCTGTCCGCACATGTCAAAGACATCAATGGTATTGCATTAGATGACGCAATATTGAATAAACTGCGCGACATTGATCCAAAGAGCCTGCCTTTGGTCGAAGGTAGTCCGCGTATCGGTGCGTGTGTTGGTAATATCGGCAAATTTATCTGTATTGGCTTGAACTACGCTGACCACGCCGCAGAATCCAATCTGCCTATTCCTAAAGAACCAATTATCTTCTCCAAATTCACATCTGCAGTTGTCGGTCCCAATGACAATGTCAAAATCCCGCGTGACTCCAAAAAAACCGACTGGGAAGTTGAACTGGGCATCATCATCGGCAAAGGTGGTACATACATCAGCAAGGAAGATGCGCTGTCACACGTTGCCGGTTACGCTGTCATCAACGATGTCTCCGAACGTGAATACCAAATCGAACGTGGTGGTACATGGGACAAAGGCAAGGGTTGCGATACATTCGGCCCTATTGGTCCATGGTTAGTCACACGTGATGAAGTACCTGATGCACAGAACCTGCATATGTGGCTGGAAGTTGATGGCCACCGCTATCAAAACGGTAATACCAAGACAATGATTTTCGATGTACCGACAATCGTGTCCTACCTGTCTAACTTCATGAGCCTGCAACCTGGCGACGTGATCGCGACAGGCACGCCTCCAGGCGTTGGTATGGGTGTCAAACCGGAACCGGTCTATCTGCGTGCTGGCCAAACAATTCGTTTGGGCATCGAAGGCTTAGGCGAACAGCAACAAACGACAATCAACGCGTAAATCGCGTATTGTTGCTGTTAATGGAGATCGCAAAAGTTGATTCTGCTGCGATCTCTTTTTTGCCAATAACAATGTAAATACCCAGGCAATTGGCCTGGAACAGCAATATAATTCTGATAAATAGTGGAGCAGACAATGAATATTTATGATTTTGAAGGTCGTACAGCAGTTGTTACCGGTGGTGCACAAGGCATCGGTTATGCGATTGCAGAACGCCTATTAAAAGGCAAGGCACACGTCGTTTTATGGGACATCATCCCAAGCGTGCTTGAAGAAGCGCGGACCTCTTTATCCGCATTTGGCAAAGTCGATATCGTCACAGTCGACATCTCCAAATTTGAGGCTGTTGAAAAAGCAATGGCCGAGACAGAAAAGCTGTCCAAGTCAGTCGATATTCTGGTACACAGTGCCGGTATCGCTGGCGCGAACGGACTTGTTGCGGACTTCTCCCCGGAGGAGTGGCGCCGTGTTGTCGATATCGATTTGAACGGTACTTTTTATGTCAATCAGGTCATCGTCAAACGCATGATTGCACAAAACTACGGCCGTATCGTCAATATCGCGTCGATCGCCGGTAAAGAAGGCAACCCTGCAGCATCTGCCTACAGCGCAGCCAAAGCAGGTGTGATCGCACTGACCAAGAGTCTGGGTAAAGAAACCGCAACGAAGAATATCTCTGTCAATGCGGTCACCCCCGCTGCCGCACAAACCAAAATCCTGGAGCAATGTACACAGCAACATATCGATTACATGCTCTCTAAAATCCCGCGTGGCCGTTTCTTGCAGGTCGAAGAAGCTGCTTCGATGGTGGCATGGCTGGTGTCGGAAGAAAACTCCTTCACAACAGCATTCACATTCGATCTATCTGGCGGACGTGCGACATACTGATTGCTGTACACCACGTTAGTACATCAATAAAATTGTGATGTATGACACTGCCCCAAAGATTGGACACCCGGTCCAGCTTTTGGGGCAGTTTTTATGTGCAGGGTTGCAATCGATTTTGCTGGACTACATCCATCGATTGGCTAGCCTTGTGACGGCACAAACGTTTCGATTAAAATACTGACAGGAAACTGTGCAGTAAATACACTCCCCCGACCAGGCACAGAATCGATTTGCAGCATGCCACGATGACGCAACAAGACATGTCGTACAATTGCAAGCCCTAGCCCTGTACCATGTGTTTCGCGCGACTTGCCTTTATCAACACGATAGAACCGCTCTGTCAATCTGGCAATATGTTCCGGTGCAATACCGATGCCATTGTCTTGCACAACAAACTGTGCACCATACTCGCAACGCTCCCAGCGCAACATAATCGTGCCGCCATCTGGTGTATACCGCACGGCATTCGATGCCAGATTACTTAATGCACTACGCATCTCGTCAGGACTTCCATGAATATCCGGACCATCAAAAGCCAGCGTAATTGTATGCTTGCCCTGCGAGAGTGCTTTGGCTTCTGCCAGCACGGTGTCCAACAATACATGCATATGTACATGTTCAGGACGTAGCGCGTATTCTGTCGATTCAAGACGCGTTAACGTCAACATATCGCCAATCAGGTTTTGCATACGATGTCCTTGCTCTGTCATCAAACGCAAATGGGAGATACGCGTCTTCTCATCCAGATCGGGCTGCTCCAGCGCAATTTCCAGAAAGCCGTTAATCACGGTTAACGGTGTACGCAACTCATGCGAGGCATTGGCAATAAAATCACGCCGCATCGTATCGATGCGTTCCAATTCGGTTTCATCATGGGTCACGAGAATCTGGCGACGATTCTCGAACTGGATAATCTGCATCACCAGTTTACGACCGTTGATTGTCAGCGTTAACGGTTGCTCGTAACGTCCCAGAATCAAATAATCGGTAAATGCAGGATGGCGAACCAAATTCGTCACCCGCATGCCTTTATCGCGGTCCAGCTGTAAACCAAGATGCTGTTGTGCAGCATCATTGCACCATTCTAAAAATAGTACGTCATCCATGATCACCAGGCCGTTAGGCAACTTGCTCATGGCTTGCCTGAAACGGGCCAACCATTCTGCCAGTTCGGCGCGGTTCTTCGCTTCATCACGGTGCAAACGGTACAAACCGGCAAACAAATCGGTCCACACTCCCCAGCCATTTGGCAGGCGCTGCTCGTTTGGGTGCTGCAACCAGATACGCAAGGTATACAAATAGCATAACTGCAAATAGCCATGAATGGCCATCGTCAGCAAGGTCACAGCCAATGCTACCGTTGTACCGAGAAAATACCAGACAACTCCGATAAACACGATAAACAGACAAAATCGTAATATGGCCGGTACCCAGAAAAGCAGTTTTTCATTCATGTTTCATGCGTTCTTGAAATTGGCAGTCCCCCGACAATACCATTATTTATCGGACAACATATAGCCTACACCACGCACTGTGCGAATCAGGGATTCTGCGCTGGCTAATACCTTGCGTAAACGCAATACATGCACATCAACTGTCCGTTCTTCGATAATGACATGGTTTCCCCATAC
>JAATFN010000149.1 GCA_015655165.1 Betaproteobacteria bacterium
ACCACTTCATCGGTCAGAATCGCGGGAAATGGCCCAGCCAGATCCCATGTCTGGAAGAAAGGCCCCCAGTCGATATACTCTGCAATCAATGCCAGATCGGCATTTTTAATGGTTCTGCGACCAATGAATTTCGGTTTGACCGGTGCAAAATTCAGCTTCATTTTATTGGCACGCGCAGCAGCAAGCGGCAACAACGGCACGATCTTTCGGTTGGCATGCTGCACCCGGATACGTTCGTATTCAGAGGCTAGCTCTGCAATATACGTATCTTTTTGTTCCGGGGTCAACAACGCCTGTGCGACCGACACCGAACGGGATGCATCCGGCACATAGATGACAGGCCCCGCATAGTTCGGCGCAATTTTAACGGCTGTATGTACACGAGAAGTCGTGGCACCTCCAATCATCAATGGTGTTTTAAGACCACTGAAATACGGATCACGTTGCATCTCTTTCGCAACATATGCCATTTCTTCCAGAGACGGTGTAATGAGTCCGGACAGACCGATGATATCGGCATTCTCTTCTTTGGCTTTGGCCAGAATGTCGGCACAAGGCACCATGACACCCATATTCACCACTTCAAAGTTATTACATTGCAACACAACCGATACAATGTTTTTACCGATATCGTGCACATCGCCTTTGACAGTAGCAATCACGATTTTACCTTTCGGTTTACCGATCACACCGGTAGTTTCTTCCAGCAGGCGTTTTTCTTCTTCGATAAATGGAATCAGATGGGCGACAGCCTGTTTCATTACGCGTGCGGATTTTACCACCTGTGGCAAAAACATTTTCCCTTGTCCGAACAAGTCGCCAACGATATTCATGCCATCCATTAACGGACCTTCAATGACATGAATCGGACGACCACCCTCTTGCCCCATCACTTTCTGGCGTGCTTCTTCTGTATCTTCGACAATCCATTGTGTCATGCCATATACCATCGCATGGGCGAGTCGTTGTTCAACAGATTGTGTGCGCCATTCCAGTGTTTCTTCTTCTTTCTTGGCACCTGCCTTAAGCGTTGCAGCAATATCGATCATGCGCTCGGTTGCATCAGGACGACGATTCAAAATGACGTCTTCGACCGCTTCACGCAACTCAGGTGACAAATTGTCATACACGCCAATCATCCCGGCATTGACAATACCCATTGTCATTCCCGCTTTGATCGCGTGATACAAGAAGACTGTATGGATGGCTTCACGTGCGGGATCATTGCCGCGGAAACTGAAACTGACATTCGACACACCACCACTGATTTTGGCGTAGGGAAGATTATTGTGAATCCAGCGTGTCGCTTCAATGAAGTCAACCGCGTAGTTGTTATGCTCTTCAATCCCTGTTGCCACAGCAAAGACATTCGGATCAAAAATAATATCTTCCGGCGGAAAACCGACCTCATCAACCAGAATGTGATAAGCACGCTCGCAAATCTCGATTTTGCGCTTATAGGTATCGGCCTGGCCTGCTTCATCAAACGCCATGACCACGACAGCAGCACCATAACGACGACAGAGTTTGGCTTCGTGCAGGAATTTTTCTTTTCCCTCTTTGAGAGAAATAGAATTGACTATCGATTTACCCTGCACACACTTCAGGCCCGCTTCAATGACCGACCATTTGGACGAATCGATCATAATCGGTACACGCGAAATATCGGGTTCGGATGCAATGAGATTCAAGAAACGCGTCATTGCCGCAGCTGAATCGAGCATCGCTTCATCCATATTGATGTCGATAATTTGCGCACCGTTTTCTACCTGCTGCCTTGCAACTGCCAGTGCCTCGTCATATTGCTCGTTTAAAATCAGACGGGCGAAAGCCTTCGAACCTGTCACATTGGTGCGTTCACCCACATTAACGTATAACGACTGGTCATTAATTGTGAATGGCTCCAGCCCCGACAGACACATGTCTGTGGTCGCAGGTGGAATGATACGTGGTGCGATCTTCGCAACTTCGCGTCTGATGGCATTAATATGTTCAGGTGTCGTACCGCAACAGCCTCCCGCAACATTGACAAATCCGCTCTGGGCAAATTCTTTCAATAAGTAAGAGGTCACTTCTGCTGTTTCATCAAACCCGGTGTCACTCATCGGATTGGGCAAACCGGCATTCGGATAAATACAAATATAGGTGTCTGCGATTTTTGATAGTTCTGCCGCATAAGGCCGCATTAATGCGGCACCCAATGCACAGTTCAGCCCGACCGTCATGGGTCGGGCATGACGAATCGAATTCCAGAATGCAGCTACCGTCTGGCCTGATAAAATGCGCCCTGAAGCATCGGTTACCGTCCCCGAAATCATGATCGGTAAACGCTCTTTACCAGAAGCGGCCACTTCATCGAAATATGTGTCGATTGCAAAGATAGCCGCCTTACAGTTCAACGTATCAAAGACCGTTTCCACCAGCAGGACATCAACACCACCTTCGACCAACGCACGTGTTTGTTCAAGATATGACGCAACCAGTTGATCGAATGTCACATTACGTGCAGCAGGATCATTGACATCTGGGGAAATCGACGCCGTTTTGGGCGTCGGTCCTAAAGCGCCAACAACAAAGCGGGGCTTGTCCGGTGTCGCATATTTATCGCAGGCAGCACGTGCCAATTTAGCCGAGACAAGATTCATCTCGTAGGCAAGATGCGCCATATGATAGTCTTCTTGCGCAACACGCGTGGCACCGAACGTATTCGTTTCGATCATGTCAGCCCCAGCGGTCAGATAGCCTTCGTGGATTGCCTGGATAATCTTGGGTTGCGTCAATGTCAGTAGTTCGTTGTTGCCTTTGACGAATAATTCTTTATCCGGCACGCTAAAGTCGGTAAAACGTTCGCCACGGTAATCCTCTTCAGTCAGTTTATACTGCTGAATCATCGTTCCCATTGCGCCATCAAGAATCAGAATGCGCTGATCCATCAGTGCACGTAACTGTAATTCTTTTTGGCTCAAATAGTGTTGCTTCATGTGTGGCTCTTTATCCATAACAAATACAAAAACCCGGCGGCAAAGCGCACCGGGTGACTGTTCGACATGTTTTGGGAAATTATACGTGAATATGCGGTTATCGACTGTATATGCACTGAAATGCCACCGGGTTATGGCTGCTGCAGATGCAATTCCTGTAATTCTTTCAGCCATGCATTGGCACGGCGGCTCTCACCATCGATATCCACACTCATTTCAGTCGATTTATGGCGATATTTAAGACGATAGACACCAATTGGATAACCACCAACCTGTTTGTCTGCAACATAGCGGAATTTGACCGCTTCCGCATTGGTATAGTCCGACTCGCTAAACTCCTGATAACCATCCATCACCCCCAACCGGTAGGCAACGCGCTGAATTTCCTTTTGTAATGAAGGATCCAGTTCTCGCGCTGTCTGATCGTGTACATAATGGGTATACAACGGCATCGCTTCACCACCGTCAACATCATGTGGATCGCCATCCCAGATTTGGGATACTTCATAGACAAACCCTAAATGACGCAGATTCCATAAGGAATTGAAAAAACGGTCTATACGTTCATCTCTATCTTTGACATAAGATAAAGCATGATCGGCAAATTTCTCAAACATTAATTGTGTCGCGCCGCCGACTTCATAAATTGCCGCATCACTACCGATAATATTGATAATCTGGTTTTGCTAGTGCTTGCTACCTGCGACCGTAGTCCATTGCCGAAATAGGCCAGAGCGTGGATCCACGCCACCACACTTATCCATATCCTGATACATATACAGTGTCAGTAACACAACAAGATCGTCGATCGGAAATTCCGGCTCCTGATTCTCAGCTGCCGGCGTCCCATACAAGCGCATGATCGGTGGCGGCTGACGTTTATTGTCTGTTAACAATACCGGCAAATAAATATCCTGCGAACCATCAAGTAATACCCACTTTCCCCCTTTATCCTGTGTGTCAGGACTTTCTTGCATTTCAATAATGTTTTGTTTGGCAAGCCATCTGAGTGCGGTATCAACTTTGGCCTGTTCTATACGGATTTTGGACACAATATGCTGTGCACTGTAGCTTGAGACACGCCGTAAACTTCTGATACTGACACCCCGTGCCAGAATGATGTAGGTCACCATGACTTCGAAGCCGACGTCTTGCTGTGCCAGATCATGCATCGTCGCGCTATTGATACTAAACATAGCATCCCCTGCCTGTAGATACGGGTTTTAGGTGCAGTTCTACAACAAACGGATTAAGTGACACTGACTGTATACGGCAAGTAACTACCTACCAGATGACTAACATTATCATCCGTTGACCGCCGGATCGATGACAAGATATTCGTCCTTAATCCCACCCTTTTATTGAATAAACGCGCCTAAATCGTGTCACTCTGACAAGGAGTCGGTTATGCCGATACAGACAACCGTTTTTATTCGAAACGGTCTTTCTTTGCAGAAAACCCTTTTAAAAACTCGGCAA
>JAATFN010000146.1 GCA_015655165.1 Betaproteobacteria bacterium
ATCGTCTTGTTAATCTTGCTGTTGTCACCAACATTGTTCCTTATCTGCTTTCAATGGCTGCCTTAATGACCATCCACAAAGCAGCAGGCGTGCCACCTCGGCAAGCCCTTGTGGCCAATACAATAGCCTACATTGGTGCCGCATACAGTTACTTTGCACTTTGGAGTTCAGGTACAGAAGCGATGATGCTCGGTGGTATCACGACAATGCTGGGATGGACACTTTACGGAACTGTCAGCCGCCGGTTTCTGGACACGAACGCGGTTCAATAACGACGACTGTACCTGCCTGAAGTATCGGGTAACGTACCAAAGAAGTCAAAAATGGGGTAGGCGTTATGCACCTACCCCATTTGTCGACAACAACCATGACTTGTCGGGAGATTTCCCGAACGTATCAAACAGCACAAACAGGCGTTTGCCCCCCATCAAGTGCTGTGACATTACCCGCAATCACAGTCGCTACACGGCCAACCACACGCTGGACACTATCGACCACAGCATCGACACTATCTTGATTGACGGATTCATTCACGGTCATTTTGCACACAACACGCTGCGTGCCATCAGAACGGGTAATCGTCCATCCAAAAACAGTACGTACCTCCTGTCCAACCACTGCGTCGAACTGCTGTAAATCAATAGCAATACGATACGTATTTGCATCAGCAGGACGTCCGCCCCTTGTCACATCTGTGGCACCACTTTTACCAACAATACCAGCAGCTAATGCATCACGTAATTCAACGTTAAAGCTGGAAGCCCAGCGATCCTGCTCGCGAATATCCACCTGACTGCGCGCTGTACGCAACACAATTTGTGGCCGTGACAAACTCTCTGACACACTGACAGGCAACATTTCAATAAATACAGGTATCGCAGGAACAGGTGTGATACCGGTAGTACTTCCAATACCTGACAAAGTATAGAATTTCGATGGCGGGGACGATCCACAGGCAGTTAATACACTGCCTGCTAAAACAAACGCCAACAAACGACAGGATATATGCATCATGATTCCTTCTTACTTACCGCGAAGCAGCGCTTCAGGGTGTTGTTGCAAATAATCGGTTACAACACGAATTGATGTCGCAGTACGTGTTAACTCCTGTAATGTCTGACGTATATCCTGTTGCATTGGCGTCTCATCCGACAAGGTGCGCTCGGCAGCATTCAATGTTCTGCGGGCGTCTTTCATCATCGCCGTGATTTCCGGCGCGACATCGTCGTTCAAGCGTTTCGTTAATTGTTCGGCACCGGTTAACGTGGTATTTAACGTAGTTAACGTCTTTTGCAAATCAGTCCCAATCTGATCAAACGGCACTTTACTGAATTTATTCAAAATCTCGGAAAGCTGCGTTTGCAATGCATCCAGACTACCTGGTACGGTAGGTATGATGAGCCGATTGCCCGACTGGTCAATTTTAGCTGCAGGTGCTTTCGGGAAAAAGTCCAATGAGATATACAGTTGACCGGTTAAAATATTACCAGGCTGCAATTGTGCACGCAATCCATTTGACACCAGATAGTTCAGGCGTTGCAAACGATTAGCGCGTTGATATTTCTGTTTCAGGTAAGCTTGATATTCTTTGGTACTATACCCTAAACGATCTGGATAGATTTGTACCAGCACCGGCATTTTCAAAGCCTGGCTCTGTGAATCGTATTCAATGCCAATCGATTTGACCTCGCCCAATACCACACCTCTGAATTCAACTGTTGCGCCCGGATTCAATCCACGCAGTGACTGGTTGAAATACATCAGAATGGTTTCAGATGAGCCATCAGGCTGTTTTAGTGCGCTATGTTCGTTATCGGCCAATGCAAAGACACTGTTTTCTTGTGCGGGCACATCCACCATTTCGTCCGGTGTTTGAAACGCAACACCACCTAATACGACCGTTGCCAGTGATTGTGTCTGTAATTTGAAACCCGCCGCATTTAACTGCAGATCGAATCCGCTCGCATGCCAGAACCGTGTGTTGACACCGATAAATTTGTCATACGGAGCGCTTATAAAAATACGCAAACCCACACCTTGTCCGTCTTCATCGAGACTATACGCTGTCACATGCCCGACTTTGACACGCCGGTAATACACCGGCGAACCAATATCCAAGGAACCAAGATCTTTGGCATGCAACGCATACTGTTTACCATTGATATCACGCGTAATTAATGGCGGCACCTCCAACCCTGTAAAGTTGGTCGCTTTTTCTTTCGAGCTACCACCATCAGCACCAATATACGCCCCGGAAAACAATGTTCCCAAACCCGATACACCGGAAGCTGCTACACGAGGACGCACAACCCAGAACCGGGTATCTTTTGTGGTAAAACTATCTGCTTCTTTCGAGAGCTGAATTTGGGCAATCACATGTGAGCGGTCTTTACTCAGCTTGATCGATTCTACCGTGCCGATATTGACATCTTTATATTTGACCCGGGTTTTACCGGCTTCAAGTCCTTCTGCCGTGTTAAAAGTAATGTGAATAGTGGGACCGTGATCCAACAAAGTTTTAACCACCATCGTCAAACCAACTACTGCTGCCACAATCGGAATAATCCAGACCAAAGATGGTAACCACGGCCTTTTACGTTCTTTTAACGGCTTTGATATTGCCAATTTTTGTGATTCTATTTCAGCCATACAATTACTTTCCAGAACCTTCATCCCACGTCAGAC
>JAATFN010000238.1 GCA_015655165.1 Betaproteobacteria bacterium
GCATCGGATACTGGTATGGCTGTAATATCGAAGTTCCCTGTATCTCATCGCTTAAATACCGGTTTTGAATTCTCAATACCCACTTTCGTTGAAGGGATGATCTGAGTTTGGCAGAGTTGAAGTTTGCCGCAATTACGATGGATTAAGTTGTCAAATAATAGAAACTACCCTAAAATATTGATAATAGTTCTCATTAACAAAAATTCAGATCGCATTGATTGTGGCAACCCCCGACATCCTTCCTTCTGGCACGACAGATAATATCGCAACTTTGTATGGCGACCATCATGGGTGGTTGCAGGGTTGGTTGCGCAAGAAATTGGGAAATGCTTCAGATGCAGCCGATTTGGCACAAGATACGTTTATGCGTATCCTGCTTGCCAAACAAAGACGTGACGATACATGTTTGCGTGCGCCACGCGCGTATTTGACGACGGTAGCCAGTCGTGTATTGCTCAATCATTATCGTCGTTTGTCATTAGAGCGTGCTTATCTTGATGCGTTGGCATTGATGCCGCAGTTACAGGTTCCTGCACCGGAAGAGCGGTTGATGATTCTAGAAACCTTGCATGAAATTGACACCATGCTGGATATATTGCCACCAAAGGTACGCACAACATTCCTGTTGGCGCAATTCGAGGGCTTGAGTTACGCGGATATTGCAGTCAGATTGGATATCAATATACGCACAGTCAAGCGTTACATGGCGCAAGCATTCGAAGAATGCATTGTGTTAATGGCTTGAGTATGGAGGCATTGGAAGCACGTCGTCCGATTGATCGCGCTGTCGCACGAGAAGCTGCGCGTTGGTTAAGTTGTTTATATAGCGGCGAGACCAACAAGCAGGATGAGCTGGCTGCTTGTGCACGTTGGCGTGCAGCCAATCCGGAGCATGAGCGTGCTTGGCAATGCGCACAGCGTCTCAACCAGAAATTCGATGTGATTCCCCCTGTAATCGGGGTGGCGGCACTTGGACGTCCAGTGCGTGTTGATCGTCGTACGGCGATTAAAGCGTTCATGGCGTTAATCATATCCGCACCGGTTGGTTATGTGGCTTATCGTGCGATACCATGGCGTGAATGGACTGCTGATTACTGTACGAATGCTGGTGAACGGCGCACGATCGAACTGGATGATGGTACCCGTGTGCAACTGGGTACGGCGACTAAAATTGATGTTCATTTTACTGAAGGCCAGCGTTTGCTTGTATTGCATGTAGGGGAGATATTGATTACAACCGGTGCTGATAGTCATTCTCTGTCAACAGTTCATCGCCCTTTTACTGTAAAGACAAAACATGGTCGTATCAGGGCATTGGGAACCCGTTTTGTGGTTCGGCAAACGGATAGTGATAGTACATTGGTGGCTGTTATGCAAGGAGCCGTTGAAATCCGGCCAAAGCATGCCGGCGATGCGCAACTAGTCGTTAACGCCGGAGAGCAGACACGTTTTTCTTTGACAGACGTAGTCGCTCCAGTGCCAACTGATCCACATATTGCAGATTGGTCACGCGGTGTGCTGTTTGCCAACAAGATGCGTCTGGAAGATTTTATTGCAGAACTTGGCCGGTATCGTTCGGGTGTATTGCGTTGTGATCCGGATGTCGCCAACTTGCATATTACCGGTGCATTCCAGCTTGACCATACCGACAGTGTGTTGGCAGCATTGCCGGATACGTTGCCTGTCGATGTGATTTATCGTACCCGTTATTGGGTATCTGTCATGGCGCAACAAGAGAAAAAGCTGCACTGATTTTTTTATATAAAGATGTCCCTTTTTTCGATCTCGCGTGTCATTACCACGTAAGTTCAACAAGCTAAAAAAAGGGACGATGTGATGAATGACAGTAATGATTGTAATAAATTGCGTGTAACGGGGAGATCCAAGGGAGTTGCTATTCATCCCGAGCTAACTTTAATTGCCAAGAGTGTGCATAGTACATTGCTTGTTGTGGCATTGTTTGCAGGGACAGCATTGTTTGTACAGACGACATGTGCTGCAGAAGAAAGTGGTCGTATATCTGGAAAAAGTGCATATCAAACTTATGCGATTCCTGCTGCACCGTTGGGTGAGGCACTTGCCAATTTTGCCAGTAATGCCGGTGTGACAGTACAACTGGCTTCAGAATTGGTGGAAGGTCGTTATGCACAAAGTTTAACGGGAAGTTTCTCGGTTGAAGAGGGGTTTAGTCTGTTATTGGCAGGTTCGGGATTAGAAGCCGTCGAGCATAGCAAGGGATCCTATATTTTGCGTAGAGTATCGGAATCGGCATTGCCGGTTGTGACAGTTGTGGCCGGTATCAGTTCGGGCGATGTATCTGCACCTTATGCAGGTGGACAGGTCGCGCGTGGTGGGCGTGTCGGATTGCTGGGCGACAAGGATTTCATGGAAACACCGTTTAATACGGTGAATTACACTGATACGTTCATCCAAAATACACAGGCACAAGACATAGGTCGGATCATCGGTTTGACCGATCCTTCGGTCTATGTGAGCGGATCAACGGGCATGATCAATGATAGCTTCCAACTGCGAGGTTTTAATGTGGCGAATGGCGATGTTGCCTTTGGGGGATTATATGGCATTGTTCCCTATTACAGAGCTACGCCTGAGTTGGCAGAACGTGTCGAAGTGTTGAAAGGCCCTTCGGCACTGTTAAACGGGATGTCTCCAGGTGGATCTGTGGGAGGCAGCATTAATATTGTTCCAAAACGTGCAGGCGACCAACCTTTGGCAAGATTAACCGGCACTTATGCATCTGATGCGCAATTTGGTGGCCATGTCGACCTTGGGCAGCGCTTTGGGGAAGATAAACAGTTTGGTATTCGTTTTAACGGTGTCTATCGCAGTGGTGATAGTGCTGTTGACAACCAATCCAAAAAAGCCAAGCTTGCAGCGCTCGGACTGGATTGGCGTTCAGATCGTGTCAGGCTCTCTGCCGATTTATATGCCAGTGAAGACCAAGTGAATGGATTAAATCGCGGTATTTCGTTAGCAACTGGCCAGGGTGTACCGCATCCTCCGAACGCTGAAACATTGTTGGCGCCGGATTGGACATTTACCGATACCAAGGATGATGCTGTGATGTTGCGTGGTGAAGTAGATATAACAAAGAACATCACGGCTTATGCAGCTTATGCGCACAGCAGGACAGAATTCGATGCATTAGCCAGCTCTACATATACGGTCTTTAATGCTGCTGGTGATTACTACAATAATTTTTCTTATCAGCGTGCGATCTATGACAGAGATACAGCAGAAATCGGTGCCAAGGTGCGCTTTAATACAGCAAGTGTCGGACATGAATTAGCGGTAACGGCAACATATTACCAACACGACTATAAGTATGGCTTTTTGCGCAATATGTTGGGAACCGATTGGGTGACCAATATCTATCATCCTGTCTGGGGACCTAGTGTTGATACCAGCTATGGCAACGCGTCCCTTCCCAAGACAGCAGCGTTGGTGATGACGAGCTATGGGTTGGCCGACACACTTTCGTTTGCACAAGATCGCGTGCAATTAACATTAGGTGTACGTTACCAATCTGTTGTCAGTGATACGTTCGATAGTACGACAGGTGTACGTACTGCGCGCTATAGTGCCAGCGCCACGACACCTGCAGCTGCACTATTGTTCAAATTGACAAATAATCTATCCTTGTATGGCAACTATATTGAAGGATTGAGCCAGGGTGCAACGGCACCGACCACTGCTGACAATGCAGGTCAGGTGTTCCCGCCTTACAAGACGAAACAACGGGAAATCGGTGTTAAGTTTGATCTAGGTAGTTTCGCGGGAACAGTTGGCGCTTTCCAGATCGAACGTCCTAGTTCTTACACTGACCCGGTGACCAATATGTATTCCTTTAGCGGAGAGCAACGTAACCGCGGTCTGGAGTTGAGTGTCTTTGGCGAAGCAGCTCAAGGATTACGTTTGCTTGGAGGTATCTCATATACACAAGCCAAGCTCACCAAAACACAAGGCGGTGTCAATCAGGGTAAGTTGGCAACTGCATTGCCGCAATGGCAGGTTAAGGTAGGCACAGAATGGGATGTACCAGTTGTGCAAGGCTTGACGCTGACCGGCAATGCCGTTTCCATGTCCAAGCAGTATATCAATGCTGATAATTCCTTGTGGGTACCAGGACGTACTGTATTTGATCTAGGTGGACGTTATGCCACAGCCGTTGATGGTCATCC
>JAATFN010000293.1 GCA_015655165.1 Betaproteobacteria bacterium
CCGTTTTTGCAAAATCGGAATGACTTTATCGACAAACAAGGTATTTGCTGCAATGGATGGCCACATTAACGTAAATCCGTCACTGGCATGTGTCGTAAACCATTCGCTAATCAGATCGGCAGTTTGTTCGGGTGTACCGGCAAAGACAAGATGCGCGCCTTGCTCCAATAACTGTCTGGGCGTCAATCGATGACGTCGTATCATATCCAGATACAGGTCAGCGCGACCTCGCATACCATTTGTGCTGCCTGCTTTAGGTAATACATCCAATGGGATAGGTGCATCTTGCGGCAAACTTGCCAAGTCAATACCGGTTAGTTCACTCATGCGTGCGACAGGAGAACCGCCACGCGACTGGATGGCAGCCAACATGTCGAGTGCCTCTGACTGGGTCGGTGCGACAATGGGCATCAGTCCAGGTAAAATATGCAATTCATGTGGCAAGCGACCATACTCTTGCATGCGCGATTTGATATTCGCATAAAACTCCTGCGCAATGACTTGTACAGGTTGCGCAGTAAAAATGATCTCTGCCCAGCGCGCCCCAAAATCTCTGCCAGCTTCAGATGAACCTGCCTGCATTCTGACAGGATGGCCTTGTTGCGATCTCGGAATATTCAATGGGCCGGCCACTTGAAACCATTGGCCATCATGGTGTATGGGATGCACTTTGTCAGGATCCACATATAACTGTCTGGCTCTATCATAAATCAAGGCATCGTCTTGCCAGCTATTCCAAAGGCCGGTGACGACTTCGACAAATTCGTGAGCACGTTCATAGCGCGTATCATGCTCCATATGCTGCTCCCGACTGTAGTTTTGTGCGACGGTCCCCACTGCTGTCGTCACCATATTCCAGCCTGCCCGCCCACAACTCAACTGGTCAAGGGACGCAAACATGCGTGCCAGATTATAAGGTTCATTATAGGTTGTCGATACCGAAGCAATGACACCGATGTGTTTTGTCATCGCGGCAATTGCTGCCAACATCGTCATCGGTTCCATCGAAAAATTGGCGCGATAGGTATAAAAGTCTGCTGTGAAAATTGCATCCATCAATCCACGCTCAGCCAGACTGGCACGTTCACCCAATTGACGAATATCAAAGAGTCTTGCCGGCCCGGATGGTGGCCCTGAAATACGCCATGCTTGATCCAGCCAATCAATACAGGAGTTGAAATGAATTTGTCGTTTCATAGGGATGATCTGCGGTTGTTACGATGCATTAAATAAATAAGATAAGGTGCACCAACTAATGCGATAACAGCACCAGCGGGCAACTCTGCAGGACTAATCAAAATACGTGAAATTGTGTCGGACAGTCCCAGTATCAAAGCGCCAACAGGCAACACCAGACAAAAGAGCGCGCGCATCTGGTGTCCTGCCAACAGTCGTGCACAATGCGGTGCAATCAAACCAATGTAGCCAATCGGTCCTGTTTGTGACACACATACTGCGGCAATGACAATGCCCAACAGGCCTGCCCAAAGCCGTGTTTTTTCAACCGGCACGCCTAATCCACGTGCGACCAGGTCTCCCATCGACAACACTTCCAACTGTTTGCACAACAACCATGCCAGTGGTACGGTCACGACAAGAACAACAGCGATGAAGCAGACAGAAGACCACCCTGTTCCATATAAGCTGCCGGTAATCCAGGTCAATACATCATTGGTAAAGCGATTTTGCATGATGATGATTTGCACAACAGCGCCACAAATGGCTGACACGGACACGCCAATGAGGATTAACACCGTTGGCATAAAGCCACGTCGCCATGCCAGTCCATAAACAATACCGCCAGCGACCAATCCACCAACCAATGCAGAAAACGGTAACCATGCACCCAGTACTGTTGGCACCGCTGCCACTAACAGCACACTGCCAACAGTTGCCCCACCAGTTACCCCGATCACAGCACTATCAGCCAAGGGATTACGCAATATCGCCTGAAACAAAGCACCAGCAGCAGCAAACCCGGCGCCGGCTAAAAAAGCATTCAATATGCGCGGCAAACGAATGCCCCACAGCATTTTTTGATGCATGAGATTGCCTTGCATGAATGCAGCATCCATCAGCTGTTCCAGATGCAAGGTATAACCACCCAGCCATACACAATTGATGACCAGCAGTACAAACAGCAATAGTGCCAGCACGCCCCCCAATATCCATGGAGACACTTCAAAACGTCGACGAAACCCAAACCCTGTCATTGCATGCATGCCGCCTGCATGCCTACGTCGGTGACGTAACACCAACCATAACAGGCATGGCGCTCCCAATGCAGCTGTGACAGCACCCACTGGCGGCGTACTTAACAAGTCGCCAAACAAATAAGTCAGTGTATCTGCTGCTAACAGCAAGGCAGCGCCCCACAAGGCACTCGCTGGCAACAAAATGGCATGACGGTGTACCCCTGCCAGTTTCACCAGATGGGGTGCCAACAAACCAATAAAGCCGATTGGTCCGGCAACTGTCACCGTAGCACCTGTCATCAGTAACACCAGCAACAACGTCATGCCCATGACCCATTGGTGGCGTTGTCCAAGAGATGCAGCTGTTGCCTTGCCGAGTCTGGCAATATCGAATTGTTTGGATGCACAAAAAATCAACGCCAGACTACCGATAATCCAGGGCCAGGCAAATTGCACTCCGGTCCAATCATTCTGCCGCAGAGACCCTGCCCCCCAGCCGATCAGATAGCGTGTTTCAGCGATATGCATTAACAACAGGGACGTTGTTAAGCCACCCAGCGTCATCGAGACAATTAATCCGGACAGGACGATGCGCAACGGCGTTCCTTTGCGCCCACCGGACAATAGATAGACCAATACAACAGCTATCCATCCACCCGAGACGGTTAAAAAAAGTGGCACACGTTCGAGTAATGCCGGTGCAAACAACGTCGCTAATACAATGGCCAGATAGCTACCGGAGCTAATCCCCAAAATACCGGGGGACACCAGCGGATTACGCAAAAGACTTTGCATCAGTGCACCAGACACTGCCAAGGCACTGCCTGCCAAGACACCAACCACCACTCTTGGTGCACGAAACCCGAACATCATGTCGTGCAACAATGCCTTATCCGAAAAAAACAGTGCGGTGATCGCCTGTTTGAACCCGATTGACACCTCACCATTGAGCAGATTGGCAATCGCAAAGACAAGCAATGCCACCATGCCGCCAACAATGATCAACCAGTCACCCAGTCTGGTTTCACGGGTCATGACAACAGCGCCTTGACAATATCTTGTACAAAAAGACTGGCGACTAACGGACCACCGTACATTTCATGATAGGCAACAGAATGCAATCTGTTGTCTTTCACAAAACGCAAATTGCGCCACACAGGTGTTGTCACCAATTTACGCACACCAGCCTCGTTAAACGGCATATACAAAAAATCGATATCCTGAAGTGTCGTCAATGCTTCGACAGTTGTGACGTTAAATGATTTGTCCTTGAACTGTGGAAGATCATAGGCATACTGCAAACCAAGTCGCGTCAAAATACAGGCAGGTAACGCATTACTGTTAAACAGCATCATGTCGGCGCCGGTAATACCCGTATTGATATTCCCCAAAACGACCCGGCGTCCCGCCCATCCAGCCTTTGCCAATTTGTCTTTGGCAACGGCAAGCTGTTGTTCAAAGTGCTGCATATAAGCCGCGGCTTGTGCCTGTCTGCCAGTTAATTGCGCAATCTTCACAAATGTGTCAAACATATTGGCCAGCAGATCATTACTCCCTTTGGGATAGGGATCAAAGACAGCAACGGGCGCAATCGCTGTCAGGATGGCATGGTTTTTTTGTACGGAACGGTCGTTACCGATAATCAAATGCGGCTCCAGGGCCATCATTTTTTCGATATTCGGTGTTGCAACAAGCCCGATATCCTGCACACGGTTGTCCAGTACCGGCACAGCATCATGCATTAAGCGCCGGTAAGCATCAGCCGATGCAACGCCGACTGGTTGCAAGCCTGTTGCCAGCAGATTTTCGACATGACGTCCATCTAGTGTAATCACGCGTGTTGCCGGTTGTGGTAAACAGAACTGGGACGCTGCCTGAATACAGACATTACCTGCGTCAGCTGTCTTAATTGATAAAGCAGTTGCAGCAAGCATGCCGCAAAATTGGCGTCTGGTAAAAATGGGGTTCATACAATGCTCTTAGCGATATGTTGAAATTTGGGAATGAACCAAGGACGCCCGGACAGTGGATCTTTAAAAATCGTCGCACCAATACCAAACACTTGTTGCAATACTGATTCGCTCAATATCTCTTCAGGTGAACCTTTTGCAACAATCGCACCGTCTTTCAATGCAATGATGTGGTCAGCATAACGTGCTGCATAATTGAGATCATGCAGTACCATGACAACAGTACATTGCCGCTCGACATTGAGTTTTTTCAATAATTCAAGGACATCAATCTGGTGTGCAATATCTAAAAATGTAGTTGGCTCATCAAGAAACATCATGTCCGTTTGCTGCGCTAACGACATCGCAATCCATGCTTTTTGGCGTTGACCACCGGATAATTCGTCCACAGCTTTGTCAGCCAAAGCAGACAAGCCGGTTAATCGGATCGCCTCTTCAACGGCATCCAGATCCAACTGCGAAGCGCCTCCCATCAGACGTTGATGCGGAAACCTGCCGTAACCGATCAATTCACGGACCGTCACGCCTTCAGGTGCTACAGGCCCTTGCGGTAAAAAAGACAAGGACTGCGCCTATTGTTTGGCAGGAATGGACAACATATCTGTACCATTGAGGAGAATTGCTCCGCGGGCAGGTTGCATGACACGTGTCAGTACTTTTAATAATGTTGATTTACCTTATCCATTCGGCCCAACCAAGGCGGTAATTTGTTTACCGGGAATGGTGATATCCATTTTCCGTATGACGTGTCTATTGTGATAATCAACATCCAGATGACTCCCCTGGAGTGCTGGTACGGCGATGTGTGTCGTCATGATGGAATAAGGTAAAAATAAAAAGCACAAAGCCCCGCCTGATAAAGCGGGGCTGGTCAACATCGATATCAGAATTTGATATTGATTGAACCGATCACCGAACGGGCCGGTACATAATCGCAAGAAGTGGCACTAAGGCAACCGCCAATCGCGTCAACGTCCGTCAAATTGGTTGCTGCAATCGACAGTCGGGTACCTTTCAATGTGGGCCACCAACGTTTCAAATCAAATGCCAACATGGCATCAAACAACGTATACGAAGAAATTTTGCTGGCATTCAAACTGTCGGCATACATGCCACCCACGTATCTGACACCGGCACCAGCAGCCAAACCGCTTAATGCACCATCAGCAAAATGGTAGTCCATCCAGGCTGAAGCCATATGGCGTGGTGTATTGGTTGGTACTTTGCCTTCATCACCATTGTTGCTTTGTTTGACTTTCGCATTCATCAACGAATATCCCACAGTCGCATCCAGTTGTTCAGTCAAACTGATTTTTGCTTCCAGCTCTAACCCCTGGACATCGATTCTACCGGTCTGAATGCTGTAGCTACCGCAATTCGGTAACGTAGGTGCATTCGCGCAAGTATGGTCCGTATCGGATGTCGTCACATTGCGTTTTTCAAGATCAAACAGTGCTGCGGTAAACAAACCGTTAAATGTTGATGGCTCGTACTTAAGACCGGCTTCCCACTGGCGACCTTCGGTGGGCTTGTATGCCTGATTATAAAAATCGGTTCCGGATGTCGGCTCAAATGATGTTGCATAACTGACGTAAGGTGCCAATCCATTATCCAGCAAATAAACGATACCGGCACGCCCGGTCAGTGCATGATCTTTTTGAATGACACGCGTGCTTGTCAGATAATTTTTAGTGTCGTTTCTGGTCCAGTCATTGCGCAGGCCCAATGTCAACCGCCAGCGGTTGTATGACATCTGGTTTTGTACATAGACACCATATTGCTGCAATGTCGACTCTCCACTGGTACGCAATGTCATCGTCGGCAAGGTAATATTGCCATACTGCGGATTAAATACATCGAGATCCAGAGCCGAACTGGTACCTGAGTAAGAACGGTTACTATAACTAAAACGGCGGAAATCGAATCCTGCCAGCAACTCATTCTTGGTATTACCCAATGTATAACGATACAAAAGATTATTGTCCAGACTAATGCCATTCGTCTGGGCATCATTTGTCTGTGCTGTTCTGGATACCGTGCGCTGGTCTGCTTTTAAAGCCCCTGGAGAAATCATTTTTGCATCGACATCCACATGCATATATCGCACAATCTGGCGGTATTCCATCGCACTGTTGAAACGATGACTGAATTCCGATGTCACATAGGCCTGTTTACGACTATATGTATCATAGGATGGATCCCCTACAAAGGTATTGCGTGGGATTTGTCCATTGATATTGGGTAAAATGGTACCTGCAGCCGGTAGCGATCCACTTGCAATTGCGGCTGGATCATCCTGGAAACCCGACAAAATGGTCCATGTCGTATCTTTCGATGGTGCCCAAGTCAGGGAGGGCGCAATCGAATAACGTTCGACTTTTGCATGGTCAATATAGGAATCCGCTTTTCTGGCAATACCGGCAATGCGGTACAAAAACTTGCCATCATCGGTCAAAGGCCCTGTACTATCAAAGGTCGTATCGACAAAATTGTCGCTACCATAACGGAAACCGATTTCATTTTTTCTGTCGCTCAGTGGATGTTTACTGGACATATTAATGATTCCACCAGCATCATTTTGTCCATACAAGACAGAAGCAGGCCCTTTGATGACTTCCATGCGGTCAAGTAGATAAGGATCAATCTGTGCGACTGCTGCGGTACCTGACGGCGTTAACTGCATCCCGTCAAAATAAAAATTGGTGATACTGTAAAAACCTCTTAACCGTGTCCGGTCAAAGTAAGTCGTATTTTGCTGAAACTCTGTAATGACACCCGGTGTGTAACGTAATGCTTCTGCCAGCTTTTGTGGGCGTAATGCGACCATTTCATCTGCTGTTACCACATTGATCGTCTGTGGCGTTTCCAACAACGAGGTTGTCGTCTTTGTTGCACTACGTGATGTCTTAGCCACATATCCTACGGCGGTAGGGGCTTGTTCTAGCACATCCCTCCCCTGTGTCACCGTAATCAGTCCAAGTGTCGTGGCACTTTCATCTCCGGATGATTTGACCGGATACAATTGAATCGTGCTGCTGTTTGTATACCGATACCCGAAACTGGTTCCTGCCAGCAAGCTGTTTAATGCCTCGTTCACTGTCATCCGTCCATTGACAGCATGTCCCAGTTCGGTAATTTTGGTATTTTCAAGGATGACCACCGCATATCCGGCTAGCGCTGCAATCTCGTTAACAGAGCGTGTGAGAGGCTGCGCCTGGATGTTGAAATTGAATTGTTGCGTAACAGAATACTCTTGCGCCCAGGCGGTGGGCATTGGTAACGTATTTAGCGCCGTTAATACCACCACAGCCAGGGCATAGTGCTGGCAGTGAACCTTCGTCGATTTCATGGATAAGTCTTTCATTTGCGGTAGATGACAGAGTTTTGGATAAATAGTTACTGAAACCCATTCTCATTTACTTCCACGTTTGAAAGGCAGTATCACTGAACCTGATTTAATGATTTTTTTTAAAAAAGAGGGATTGGCAGGCAAATTGACAGTCCATTTAGCGAATGACTGTTAACCACTGCCCAAAATTGCTCTGCTGGAAACCGATACTTGACTGAAGCGATAACAATGCTTCGTCGGTATTCTCCAATGAAAAACTACCGGTGACCCGCGCATCTTTCAATGCACTCGAAGCAATGACAATCTTGCCGTGCCTGTAACGGGCTATTTGGTTGATGACATCCCCCAGTCTGGCACGATAAAAGACATAGCGGCCATGACGCCATGACATAGACTCTGCCACATTGACCTTTTCGATGGCATCCATACCTGCCGAACTGAATGTCAGTTGCTGGCCTGGCGTTAAAAATGCTTCATGCGCTTGCCCGGGTACTGTCACAGAAACGCTGCCCCGCTCCAGAGTAACAATCGCACCATCGTCTAATTTCTGGACATCAAACCGTGTACCCAATACATTGACTGCACCACCGGAGACCTCAACCGTAAATGGGATATCCGGTGATTTGACAACATCAAAATACGCACTGCCCCGTAACAACTTCACGTGTCGACGGTTAGCATCATCAACGTGGGCCAATGCGCTATCTGCATCCAGATAAGCAATCGACCCATCAGGTAACACCATTGTTTGTCGCTCGGCACATGCTGTGACGTAATCTGCCTGCCAATCTTGTAGTGCATGTGGCACTTCCAACCACAAATAAACGGAGATAAAACACATTACCACAATGGCAGCGAGTGTACCGATAACGCCAAAGCGCCATTGCTTCTGGGCTGGGCGTGCCATTTTGTGTAAATAACCTGCCAGCACATTGGCTTCTTGCTGCGCCAATAAGGCCGCAGGTTGTCTTGCCGCGTCCCAACTCGCCCCGATACGACTATATGCCTCACCATGCAATGGATTTGCCGCACGCCATGCATGAAAGGCATTGCGTTCTTCTGCTGTGGGTGTACCCAACATACAGACAAACCACTTGCGTGCTTGTGCATGAATCACATCTGGGATTGGACTATCTGCGGATGACTTTTTATGGTGATACATAAGCTCTGAATACTAATTCATGGCATGAAATGGAAAACAATGTCATCTGTAGGGGTTACCGATTCAGGCGACAGTGTAACGCCATTAGTCACATTTGTGCATTGCCTCTTCACAAGCGGCAACCGCCCGGGCCATGTGTTTGGCAACTGCTCTCTCGGAAATGCCGACCGCAGCAGCAATTTCTGTGAAGCTACGATTATGAACCCGGTTGAGCAAAAAAATATGCCGGGTTTTCTCCGGCAGCGCCAACAGTATCTGCTGTACCGCGACAATTTCTTCACGCATGGCGACAATGTTTTGCGGTTGCTCCGGTGTCGCAGCATATTGTTCCTGGGTAATATTGTCCACGAACGCACTGCTGTGCTGCTGCAGACGCAAGTGATCAATTGCCGCATTACTTGCACATTTATTGAGAAATGCAGCAGGGTTACCAGTCCATTGCGTTGTTTTTTCAAGAAACCGCAAAAAGACATCATGTACAAGATCCCGCGCTGTTGCCGCACACCCGGTCTTTCTGAACACCTGACGCTCCAATCTGGCGCGCTCGGCAACATAGAGTTTTTCTATTTCTTCAAAACGCGTCCCCATGACTGCATGTCTTCCAAGTGTTAAGTCGCGGGCATGCAAAAGATGCCCTAATGCAAATAATAGATGATAATAGAAATTAATATCATTTAGCAATGGGATCGTGTTATCTTTTTCAAGCGTCTATTTTGGGGCACAATAAGACTACCCTTTCAAATGCCCAAAACACGCAGTAGCGATATGACACATCACCTTATTTCCCGGTAATATGCTGTCCAGCAGCAGGAGACAGCTTCAAACTGTCATACAGTCCCAGCAAAGCCACTATCGCAACCAGTAAAAAAGCAACCCGAAATGGCATAGCGGCGCCTCCCGAGACAACGGTACTGATGCGTTCTCCAATACGGATGCCAATCGCACCAAGTGCCACCCCCATCCCGACAGCCAATTGGAAAGCAATCGAGAAAACCGTATTTGCCGAACTCATATGTACATGGTCGACATCGGCAAATGCGATGGTATTGGTCGCCGTAAACTGCATTGAGCGGGTAACACCACCGATAAACAGAATCAAACTCATCCAAGCCAGTGGCATATCGGCAGTAAACAGCGCACAAGCGGTAATGCACAGCACATTCAAGAAACCATTGACCAGCAATACCCGACGAAACCCGAATTGACGCAAAATAAAGGTTGTTGCAGGTTTGATGACCAGATTCCCGCAAAACACAGCCATCATTAGCATCCCCGCACGAGTAGCACTCATCCCGAAACCGACTTGACACATGAGCGGTACAAGAAATGGTACGGCACTAATACCCATTCTAAAAAATGAACCGCCAACAATCGCAACCCGGAACGTTGGAATATGCAAGGCATCTAAACGAATGACAGGGAATTGGGCGCGTCGCAAATGCAGTAGCCCCAAAAGAACCAGTGTGCCTCCCAGTACACTGCATAACATCACCTGTGACCAAGCAATATCTGTACGTCCCAATACTTCTGTCACCCACAACAAACAAAACAGGGCACCACTAATCAATAGAAATCCTGGCCAGTCAAATGGTGTGATGGATTGGTCTTGTTCAGCAGGAAACAGCTTCAATGTCAATATCAAGGCAATGACGCCTAAAGGCAGGTTGAGATAGAAAATCCAGCGCCAATCGAGATAATCGGCAATTAAACCACCAATGGGTGGCCAGAGTATGAAAGCGACAAGGCCCGGCCAAGTCAACACGGCAATGGCTTGAATGAGGCGTTCTTTGGGTGTCACACGCAGTACGACCAGTCGACCTACTGGCACCATCATCGCTCCGCCAATACCTTGGACAATGCGCATGGCAACAAACTGATCCAATGTCTGTGCCACACCACACAACAAGGAAGCGATGGTAAACAGCGAAATGGCCCCGGCAAATACCCGACGTGTACCAAACCGGTTTGCCATCCATCCGCTAACAGGAATAAAAATACCCAGTGTCAGCATATAGGCGCTCATGCCGATATGCAGATCAACAGGCAACACGCCAAAGCTGGCAGCCATATAAGGCATTGCCGGCGCGATGGCCGTACTGTCGAGGTTCTCCATGAAAAAGGTGCTGGCAACCAGCAGTGCAATAACCCATTGCACGCGACGACTATTTACTTGATCTGCACTATTCATGGCTGTCTCTATGCTTGCACACCAGCATGTGATGGCAACAATGCCATACACAAAAATGCAAGTATAAAGTATAAGTAACACAGACTGCATGCAACAACTGCCAGCCATTCACATCAGTCTGCTGTTTTGACGTGCCTCTTTCTCTTCTTCTGTCATGTGCAGATGAATCACGCCTGACGGTAAACGGTTACGCGTTTTACTGGACTGGCTCAAGAATGTCCAGTACATCCCAAGTCGCATCACGCTGCATGACAACCAGCTCATGGTCCCATGCCCCCCACCCTTCAGGTAAGGGTACTGCCGCCAATGGGTTATGCATGAAAGTTAGCGGACAATGTTCGCGTGACATATCTGTGATACCGATTTTTGACCAGATGACACCCGAGACTTGCGGATAAGCATCATTGATCTCGCTCTTTTTAACAACCTGTCCTTCGATTTTAGCCACAGTCGACGGCTCGTTGCTTTGCTCGATAAATTCATCGGTCTCTACGTCGATTTGCACAGTCTCTCCCACCACGGGAAATACGGCCGTCATCACCAGACGTACTGCTTCTTCCGGCACATCAACACCAAAATGACAACCGCAGATGGCCACCAACCTGACATCATCCCTATCAATCAAGCCACCTTTGAGATGTGTCTGGATCACTTTGTTTTTTGTATCCAACGCACTGGTAATACGTCGTTGTGCCTGATGCAATGGCGCCTCTTCGACACTACCACCTTCGTTCTCAAAACGTAACTCGGGCGGCTGATCTGGCCCGGTATTATGTACCGGCACAATTAGTTCAATCCATACATGCCTGTTGTCGTCTTTAATACAGAGTGCAGGTTGTTCCCCTTCGGTGGCCCGTGCAGCAATTTTGACGAGCTTCTTACCCGCACTGATCAATTCGCCTGCCAAATACATTTCCCAAAAATACGTATCCGGATCTTGTGCAAATTGCTGTCTGAATTCAGGCCCGGCAAATGGTGCATAAACCCGCCAGTATTTGTTCAAGGTATTGCGTAATGTGGTCTCTTTTTCCGAGCTGCCATCACGGATCTCAACATACTTGGGATGTGCTTTTGTAGCAACAATATCGAATAAACTGGTCATTCCTCTACCCCTTAAAAAGTCGTACAAGTACAAACAGTATAGAGCAACCTTCATTACCCGCGGTCATAAAGTGCAACCCCTCTTGACAAAGCAAATACTGCAAGAGTTGTGGCATCAAACTGCCTTCATCAAAAAAACGCTGATTCAGGTAAGCCACAACAAAATCTGATTAATAGATATTGTTAATCAAAACTTATAACTTTAAATTAGATATAAATATCTCCATAATTGAGACATATGAACAAGGAGAGCAACATGATCGAACGTAGAAATGCCAATGACCGTGGTCATGCAAACCATGGCTGGTTAAACAGCTATCACAGTTTTTCTTTTGGCAGTTACCATGACCCGAAACATATGGGCTGGGGAGACTTACGTGTGATCAATGACGACCGTGTCGCACCAGGTCAAGGTTTTGGGACCCATGGACACCGTGACATGGCCATTATTTCTTATGTATTGGAAGGTGAACTGGCACACAAGGATTCGATGCAAAACGGCTCGACTCTGCATCCAGGCCAAGTGCAACTGATGAATGCGGGAACCGGTGTAAGGCATAGTGAATTTAATCCGTCAGCAACACAAGCTGCACACTTCTTGCAAATCTGGATCATGCCGGCTAAAAA
>JAATFN010000260.1 GCA_015655165.1 Betaproteobacteria bacterium
AACCTTCACGACGCATATTTTCAATCAAGATGGTCAGATGCAATTCTCCTCGACCTGACACTTCATATGTAGAATCATCGCCTTCTGCCTGCACCACACGCAAAGCCATGTTTGCCTTGAGCTCGCGATCCAGACGTTCTTTGATTTGCCGCGTTGTCACAAATTTACCTTCGCGGCCGGCCAGAGGAGAATTATTGACCATGAAATTCATCGTCAATGTTGGTTCATCCACTTTCAGCATTGGCAAACCATTCGGTGCATCAGGAGCACAAATAGTAGAACCAATACCAATGTCCTCGATGCCATTGATCAACACAATATCGCCTGCCAGTGCTTCATCTACCAGCACTCGGTCCAGGCCTTTAAACGTCAGCACCTGATTAACCCGCGCTTTAGTCGGCTTATCATCTGGCCCATTCAGGAAAACAACATCCTGACCGCCCTTGATCCGACCACTGAGAATACGGCCAACGCCGATCTTGCCAACATAGGAAGAATATTCCAGCGAAGTAATTTGTAACTGCAATGGCCCATTCGGATCATCTTCGCGAGCGGGGACGTGTTTCAGAATGGCATCAAACAGAGGAGTCATATCTCCGCCACGATTCTCTGGATCAAGGCTGGCATAACCATTCAATGCCGAAGCATAGACAACTGGAAAATCCAATTGCTCTTCTGTCGCACCTAATTTATCAAACAATTCAAAGGTGGCATTAATCACCCATTCCGGACGCGCGCCTGGGCGGTCAATCTTGTTGACAACAACGATTGGCTTCAAGCCCAGTTCCAATGCTTTACGTGTCACAAAACGTGTTTGCGGCATCGGCCCTTCCACAGCATCGACCAACAGTAATACGCTATCAACCATAGACAATACGCGTTCAACTTCACCACCAAAGTCAGCATGGCCCGGGGTGTCCACGATATTAATGTGCGTACCGTTATACTCGACAGCACAATTCTTTGACAGAATAGTAATGCCGCGCTCTTTTTCGATATCATTTGAATCCATCACCCGTGCATCCACATGCTGGTTGTCACGGAAAGTACCTGACTGACGCAATAATTGGTCGACCAATGTGGTTTTGCCATGGTCAACGTGGGCAATGATGGCAATGTTGCGGATGGCGCGTATGTTGTTTGACATGATTAAATTAAGTTGGTGTAGCGAGTCCTGGAAGGCGCGCATTATAACATGCATGCCCTTTAATTAAAAAAACTCATTAGTTTCAAAGAGTTGTTGTAGTTTTGCTGGCAACCATAGTGCAGCAAAGAAAATTACGATGATGTTGCTGTTGTGATCAGCCTTTCTGGCGCCAACACCCCAAATTCCTGCATCAGACCTGTTCCCAACAAGCGCCCTGAGTTTTCCTGATAAACCCGCACACGTCCCTCTGTTGCGGGCAACACCACGCTCTCTTTACCTAACGCCAAGCGTTGTCCATGCAAGAATCGCTGTGTCAACGCATCATTTAGCATGAGTATCGGAAAAGAGCTGAGCAGACTATCGACTGGCAATAGCGTTGCCATACGTCCATTCTCATCGAGTGTTGTCAGTGCATCCAAGGTAATGCTACGCTCTAACGTCAAAACACCTACCCCAGTGCGACGTAAGGCCTGTAAATGTGCACCACACCCTAATGCTATGCCAATATCCTCCCCCAACACACGAATATAAGTGCCTTTACTGCATACTACACTGATCCGTACATAAGGCTCCTGGTAATCGAGCAATGTCAACGCATGAATCTGTACCTGCCGCGCTTCTCTTTCCAATACGACTCCTGCACGAGCATATTCATACAAAGGCTTACCATCCCGCTTCAATGCGGAATACATCGGTGGTACCTGAGAAATGGTACCGCAAAAAGCAGACAGCACAGAGACAAGCTGCTCCCGCGACACATTTACCGGCTGCGTATCAATGATCTCACCATCGACATCCCCCGTCGTCGTTTTTATACCCAGATGTACAACGGCCTCATAAGACTTGTCAGCCTCCAGCAAGTCTTGCGAAAATTTGGTCGCTTCGCCAAAACATAATGGCAACAACCCTGTAGCAAACGGATCGAGAGTCCCTGTATGACCGGCCTTTTGAGCTCGTAATAACCGCTTTACCTTTATCAGTGCATCATTACTGGTCAAGGTTACTGGTTTGTCCAATAACACAACACCGTTGATCGGGATGCGTGGAAAACGTTGCTGATGAGGCGATGATTGCGCCATGAAAAATATAAAATGAAATAAACGACAACGCTCAAGTTGTGGTTACTGATTATGCTTCGCTAATAAACTTAAGAAAATATATAGCAACTCTATCTGGTCATTGCCAACAACAATCACAGTACAAACTAATTTTCGTCAGCATCTTTAGCGCGTGTCGCATTAGCCTCATCAATCAGACGAGACATTTCAATTCCCCGTACTGTCGAATTGTCGTGAATAAAATGTAATTCTGGCAAAGTGTGTATTGTCAAACGACGTCCCAATTGCCCACGTAAAAATCCTGCTGCTTTATTCAAACCAAGTAACGTCTCTTCAATACCCTTCTGATCATCCTTGAGGGTCGTAAAAAAAATTTTCGCATGTGCATAGTCTGGCGTGACCTGTACTTCCGTCAACGTTACCATTCCCACACGTGGATCTTTCAACTCAAAAGCGATGAGTTCAGATAAATCTTTCTGAATCTGATCCGCAACACGCAAACCGCGCCCGGGGATCGATTTACTGTGTTTTACCATGTGCAAGACCTCAGTTGATTGGCCATACTCAGCATTGAAATATATTACGATACCAAGTGCCCGCAATATAACAAACACTTAACCACCTGAAAACCAATGACAAAAGATGCGATAAATGAGGGTGTGCATATCAATGCGCACCCTCCATTACCACATTACAATGTCCGTGCAACTTCCTGAACCTCAAAGATCTCGAGCTGGTCGCCTTCGCGAATGTCGTTATAGTTTTTCAGTGACAGACCGCATTCAAAACCAGCCTTCACCTCTTTCACATCATCCTTGAAGCGCTTAAGGGAATCAAGTTCACCTGTCCACACCACGACATTATCGCGTAACAGACGCACAGAGGAGCCACGTCTGACCACACCTTCAAGCACATAGCAACCGGCAATGGAACCAACTTTGCTGACCACAAATACCTGCCGAATCTCAACCAATCCAAGAGATTGCTCGCGTTTCTCTGGTGCCAGCATGCCCGACATTGCCGCCTTGACCTCATCAACCGCATCATAAATGATGTTGTAATAACGAATATCAACACCATTGGCCTCGGCTAATCTACGTGCAGAAGCATCCGCACGCGTATTGAATCCAATGATGACCGCCTTCGAAGCAACAGCAAGGTTAACGTCAGACTCACTGATACCACCCACTGCAGCATGTACCACTTGTACACGTACCTCGCTATTAGACAATTTCTGCAATGACTGCACCAGTGCTTCCTGAGAACCCTGCACATCGGTCTTAATAATCAATGGCAAATTCTTGACTTCGCCTTCGGTCATTTGCTCAAACATGTTTTCCAGCTTGGCTGCCTGCTGCTTGGCTAGCTTGACGTCACGAAATTTACCTTGACGGAATAAGCCAATTTCGCGTGCCTTACGCTCGTCAGTCATTACCAGCACTTCTTCTCCTGCGCTTGGTACTTCTGTC
>JAATFN010000343.1 GCA_015655165.1 Betaproteobacteria bacterium
CTACAGGAGGCGAAGTATCCATCCACAACCTCTGGTGCGCATCTTAAAGCACTGTACGTCAAAACACAGAATATGTGACCCGATTGGTTGACTGCTGTGAGTCATTGGGTGCAGACGCGTCAATTCCTGGGACACTTGCGTGTTTGCACTGCCTTGTCCCTGAAACTGGCCACACTGTGCCATAATGTACAGTCACTTAAGGTGCTTGATCCTCTGCAATAGTATTGAGTCCCAGTAACGTCAGAATGCGGTCAGTGGCTTCATCAATGCCGGTTCGCTTCAAAGAAGAAAACAATTGCGCCGTAAACGGGAATGGTGCACCATTCTCATCAACATAGCTTGCCAGAAATGTATTTGCCTGACGTAGTGCATTTGTGGCTTCGTTACGATTTAATTTGTCGGCTTTGCTCAAAATGCAGTGTAAGGGTTTGCCAGTTGGCAAAAACCACTCTACCATCTGTATATCCAGTTCGGTAAATGGGCGACGCGAGTCGATAATCATGACCAATGCTGCCAATTGTTCACGGTGTCTGACATAGTCGCCCAAGAGCTCTTGCCAGTGGAATTTCGCAGAACCGGAGACTTCGGCGTAGCCGTAGCCAGGCAAGTCGACAAGCATGGCACGGATTTCATCGACGCGTGTTTCATCCTTGCGGTGTTGGCCAACATGGGCGCCACCGATTGAAAAATAGTTAATATGCTGGGTGCGGCCAGGGGTTTTAGAGGCAAAAGCGAGTTTCTTCTGGTTGCACAATACATTCAGTGCAGTAGATTTGCCCGCATTTGAGCGTCCGGCAAACGCAATTTCGGGAACCTGCGTTTTAGGCAGGTCACGAAGATGGTTGACCGTAGTGAAGAATCGAGCTTGCCAGAGTTGGGACATAGTTTTAGTAGAGAATGCGACGCAAAGGGCGCATGAAGGACAAAGGGCTATTGTACAATAAGGGGTTATCTCTTGTTACCAAGCTTTACCGGTAGACATAAAAGTAACAGGAAAAGCCGTCGCCAACATAAATAAAAGTCTAAGGTGTTCGAATGAAACGTGCATTTTCACTACTGAGAACGTCCGTATTTGTAGCCTTCTTCATGATATCGTCTGGTCAGGCGAGCGCAGCGGATGCGGCCAAGGGCGAAGCGCTCTTCCTTAACGGCGATGCAGCACGAAATATTACGGCGTGTATTGCTTGCCATGGTGCCGAGGGTAAATCTACCATTGCACAAAATCCCAAACTTGCCGGCCAATATGCCGCCTATATTGCCAAGCAGATGATGGATTTCCGCTCTTCTGCGCGCAACAGCGCTATCATGGCACCAATGGCCAAATCCTTGTCTGACGACGATATTAAAAATATTGCGAGCTATATGGATCGTCAGCTCCCCAAGTTGGGTGCCGCCAGAGGGGATGAAGCATCCCGTACGCTGGGGCGCGATATTTACCGTGGTGGTATTGTTGCCAAAGGCGTGCCGGCTTGTGCAGCTTGTCATAGCCCTACTGGTACGGGGATGCCCGCACAATATCCGCGCCTGTCTGGTCAGCATCAGGACTATACTATGGCCGAGCTTGTGAATTTCCGCAGTGGCGCACGTAAAAACAGCCTCCCCATGACTGCCGTTGCTGAACGATTGTCGGATAAGGAAATCAAAGCAGTCGCCGACTACATTGCCGGATTGCGGTAGTTGAAACCAGAATTGGATGGGGGTGGCGCATGCCACCCCTTTTGTTTTGTCTAGGACGAAAAGTGTATGTTGAATGTCTTGAGCGGGGGTCTTCGCTTGTTCAGTATTGTTGATGTGCCGCAGGTGACAGGATGAACACCGACGGCATTGTCATCGATACGCAAAAACGCTGGCTGGCAAATCTGGTCGAGTTGCTGTCGTCCATGCGTTTTGCGATCAGTTTGTTGACGATTATTTCGATTGCCTCTGTCATTGGTACTGTTCTGAAACAAAACGAGCCGATGACCAACTATGTCAATCAATTCGGTCCGTTCTGGTTTTCCTTGTTCGGTAAACTCGGTTTATATACTGTGTATTCTGCATGGTGGTTTTTACTGATTATGGGGCTACTTGTTGCTTCGACATCGCTTTGCATCGTGCGCAATGCACCGAAGATGTTAAAAGATATCAAAAGCTGGCGCGAGAATGTCCGCGAGCAGTCTTTACGTCATTTCCCTCACAAGGCAGAGTGGACACAAGCGGGGGGAATCGGGGAAGCCGGACAATATTTGTCGCAATGTATTGCCGCTAAAGGTTATCAAGTCAGATTGGTCGACAAAGATCATGCATTGTTGTTGACTGCCAAGCGTGGTAGCTGTAATAAATGGGGTTATATATTTGCACATTTGGCCATTGTCGTCATTTGTCTGGGGGGGATGCTGGATTCCGATTTACCGATCCGACTGCAGCAGTGGATGTTTGCCAAAACACCGTTTACCGGTAGCGGTCTGATTTCCGAGATTTCTTCTGTGCATCGTCTGGGGCTAGGTAATCCGACGTTTCGCGGTAATACGATGATTCCGGAAGGCACATCCTCCAGTACCACGATCATTCCCCGGCAAGATGGTGTATTGATTCAGGATCTGCCGTTTACGATTCATTTAAAACAATTCATCATCGATTATTATTCAACCGGCATGCCTAAACTCTTTGCCAGTCATGTCACTGTGATTGACCATGCCAGCGGTAAAGAGGAACAGGCAGTGATCGAAGTGAATAAACCGCTCTTTGTCAACGATATCGCGATCTACCAGTCTTCTTTTGAAGATGGCGGCAGCAAATTGACAACGACTGCGTATCCGATGCAGGGGAGCGGCTACACAACACAGGCGTTGCAAGGCGAAGTCAATGGTACCACTGTGCTGACCGGCCAGGATCAGCCATATGAAGTCGAGTGGAGTGGATTCAGACCATTTAATGTGGAAAATATGGTCGATGCCGGTGCGGATGTGCGTGCGGTTAATCTTACTAAAAGTTTTAATGCGAAGTTGGTTGCTGGTCTGGATAAGCACTTGGGTTCGGGTGCTAAAAATATCAGTGGTAAAGAGTTGCGTAATGTCGGCCCCAGTATGCAATATAAGTTACGTGATAAAGCAGGGCAGGCGCGCGAGTTTTTAAATTACATGCAGCCAGTTGCAATCGATGACACCTATGTGTTTTTGGCTGGTATGCGGGATACGCCAAGTGAAGCATTCCGCTATTTACGTATTCCTGCAGATGACGCCGATAGCGTGGGCGAGTGGATGCGGTTGCGCGCGGCACTCGCTAATCCTGCGTTGCGTGAGCAGGCCGCACAGCGCTATGCCAAACGTGCATTGCCGCATGACGCGGCATCTGGCTTACACAATCAATTGGCACAATCAGCATTGCGTGGGCTGGAGATTTTTGCAGGTAATGGTGGGCAAGCCGGTTTTATGGCGGTCTCCCAGTTCTTGGAGCGTGTGCCACAACAGGAACAGGAAAAAGCGGTTGATATTTTTATGAAAATATTAAATGGCAGTATGTGGGAGTTATGGCAAATGTCACGTCAGGCAGCAGGATTGCCGCAGTTTGACATGGATACGGCACATGCACGCTTTTTACAGCTGGCTATTAACGCATTGTCAGATGCCACGTTCTATCATGCTCCTGTATATTTGCAGTTAACCGCTTTTGATGAAGTCAAAGCATCGGTGTTTCAGGTTACACGCTCCCCGGGCAAACATATTGTGTATACCGGATGCCTGTTACTTGTATTGGGTGTCTTTGCGATGTTGTATATTCGCGAGCGACGCATATGGATCTGGATGCGCGAAGATGGATCAGGCAACACGCATGCTTTGCTGGCAATGAGTACACAACGTAAGACGCTGGATTTCGAGAACGAATTCAAGGCAATCAAAACGCAATTGGCACCGTTTGCATAGGGCAATGTGCAAAAGGTGTATGCGACGATACTGGAGAATAGAATGCAACTCATACAGCAGATACAAGAAACCGGCTATTTCGGACGATTAAGTAAACTGGATTGGTTCTTTGCAATCATTTTAGCGGGGGCCTCCCTGTTTGCATTGCAACGCTTTGGCACATTTATGGATGTGTATGAGGAGGCGATCCTTGTGTTGAGTGCGCCTGTTTTTGCTGTGCTGGGGTGGCACTGGAAGGCGGTACGTCTGTTGATGGCAGTGCTTGCTGTGGTGGCTTTGTCGGCCATTGGTTTATATGGTGGCGTACTTGATGCCGCAGACAACAAATTCCTGTTGAAGTATCTGTTGTCCAGCCAGTCTGCGGTGTTGTGGATGAGTGTCTTGTTCTTTTTATCGACCTTGTTTTACTGGGGCGGTTTGATTACGCGCTCGCAAACGGGTGCCGTGATCGGCTCGAAGTTGTGTTGGGCAGCTGTTGTCATGGGGTTTACAGGTTTACTGGTACGTTGGTACGAGTCGTATTTGCTGGGGGCGGATATCGGTTACATTCCGGTATCTAATCTGTATGAAGTGTTTGTCCTGTTTTGTTTGATTACCGCGCTATTTTATTTGTACTACGAAGCACGTTATGCCACACGCCAGTTGGGAAGTTTTGTGCTGCTGGTGATTTCAGCAGCTGTCGGGTTTTTGTTGTGGTACACCATAGCGCGCGATGCGGCACAAATCCAGCCCTTGGTACCAGCACTGCAAAGCTGGTGGATGAAAATCCATGTGCCTGCGAACTTTATCGGGTATGGTACGTTCTCGTTAGCGGCAATGGTGGGTGTGGCTTATCTGGTCAAGTCCAAAGGGTATCTGGTTGATCGTTTACCAGCGCTGGAAGTATTGGACGATGTGATGTATAAAGCCATTGCTGTTGGTTTCGCGTTCTTTACGATTGCCACGATTTTAGGTGCCTTGTGGGCAGCAGAAGCCTGGGGTGGTTATTGGTCGTGGGACCCGAAAGAGACGTGGGCATTGATTGTCTGGTTAAATTACGCGGCCTGGTTGCATATGCGTTTGATGAAAGGTTTACGCGGTCAGGTTGCGGCATGGTGGGCAGTTGTCGGTTTGCTGGTGACGACATTTGCTTTTTTGGGCGTGAATATGTTTTTGTCGGGTTTGCATTCTTATGGTGAGTTGTAATATGTCGCAGATCGATCTGGTCTTGTTCGATAGTGACGGGACGTTGGTTGATAGTGAAATTATTGTGGCCAAAGCATGGGAGCAATATTTGCCTTCCTTTGGCATCACACTAACAGCAGAAGACGTATTGGCGCGGTTCAAGGGTATTTCGATGTCCGAAAGTGTCGACCAACTCGTACAAATGCGTGGTGCTGCGTTTCCCGAGTCCTTTGTGCCTGATTTCCGTGTCTATATGTCAACGATGCTGCAAAATGAATTGCAGCCGATTCGTGGCGCGCTGGATTTAGTGGACTCGCTCAACATACCGTTTTGTCTGGTATCGAATGGCCCCCGTGAAAAAATCGAATTATGTCTGGGTGTCACAGGTTTGCTACCTTACTTTGAAGGCCGTATTTTTAGTGCGTATGAAGTAGGTGCCTGGAAGCCTGATCCGAGATTGTATCTGCACGCTGCGCATGCGATGGGTGTTGATCCGTCACGTTGTGCGGTAGTCGAAGACAGTTTACCGGGCATGCATGCCGGTCTTGCTGCCGGCATGACGGTATTTGGTTTGCAGGAAGATACACCACACCCGGATATTCCAGAGAGTGTCCATGTGGTGCGTAGTTTGGGTGAGCTGAGGGTAATTCTTTCAGATAAAAAGTATAGTTAATTTTAATAGTGTGGGCATTCCGATACTCAATGATGCCTCTAAGAGGAATAATGGATGGCAATACAGATACCTATTCGTTCGCTGGATGATCTTGTATTTTTGCGAGAGTCTGTGTCTTTAGAATGTAAGTTGGCATCTGGTCAGGATGGTAAAGGTGCTTTGCCAAAAGATTTTTGGCCAACATATAGTGCATTTGCTAATACGGACGGCGGAATTGTGGTGTTGGGATTGCAGGAGAAAAAAGGGGTGTTCTCGTTGGTGGGGCTTGAACAACCAGAGAAATTGCGTGCTGATCTTTTCAATAATTTAAATAATCGGAAAAATGTAAGCTGCAATTTGCTCACAGACAGCAATGTACAAGAAATCTTGCTGGATGGAAAGACGCTTCTGGTGATAGAAGTGCCACGAGCAAAACGTCAGGAGCGCCCAGTATATTTAACACGCAATCCTTTTGAGGGTAATACATACCGTCGCTTAAATGAAGGCGACTGTTCGTTACCAGATGAAGAAGTCAAGCGAATGCTTGCTGAACAGGTTGAGGATAGTCGTGATAAAAAGGTATTGCTTGGTTATGACCTGGAAGATTTGCATATGGAAACCTTACGTGCATATAGACAGGTCCATGCAAATCGAGATCCGGGACATCCATATAATGCATGCACTGATATTGAATTTTTACGGCAAATTGGTGGCTTGGCGAGAGATAGAGAAACAGGTGATATTGGTCTGACATTGGCAGGGTTGTTGATGTTTGGTCAAATGGTTTCGATCCAAGAAGTTTTACCGAACTATATGCTTGATTATCAAGAGCGGCCAGAAGCTAAAACAGA
>JAATFN010000434.1 GCA_015655165.1 Betaproteobacteria bacterium
AATTTCATGCAAGATCAAGGCATTCTGATTGGCGCCTACACCAGCGGTAAAAAAGCCGAACGTTTTGCCGCACAAACATTATCAGGTCAGTTCGCTGCATCCCGCGCCGCGGTCGATGAATTGCATCCTGGCCATGGTAAAGAGCTGGAGAATCCTGTCGCCGTTACCTGGCAAAAAATACCCTACAGCCTGACGCCATGGATAAATTGGCAATCGTATACCGATCCTGCCTACCTGTTACTCAATCAACCACATGGCCATTTACTATTTGCAGGTGACTATCTTGCACAACTCGGTGCCTGGCAAGAAGGTGCAGCACTGTCTGCACTTCAAGCCGTAGCCCACATCAAACACGCATGTGGGATCACGACTCAAGTGTGAAAAGGTACATCGGTATCAGAAATAATCCGGTATTTCCAGCCAAACTGGTCGCATAGCAAAGCGTATTGAAGTTGATTGCATACGGCCTCCTACAAACACTGGATGGAGGCCGTATGTTGAGCTAGGTAAAGGCTAGTATCGTGGAATAACACCATCAAAAGGATATGAACGTTTACCCTGATAGTCAAACGGAATATCTCCTTCAATCGTGATGCGATACAAAATACGGGTTTCGTCCAGATTTGGAATATCTGTAGGTGCTGCATGTGCAGACCCACGGTTATCCCAGAATGCAATTGATCCGGGATACCATCTGAATCGTGCAGTGTAAGCTGGCAGACGAATCTGATCGAAAAGGAACTTGAGAAGCTCTGCACTTTCACGCTTGGTCAAACCGATAATGTGGTTGGTATAATTCGGATTGACCCAAATCAGACGCTCACCCGTTTCCGGATGCACCCGAACAACCGGATGCACAGAACTGATGCCGTTATCATGGAATCTGTCATGGTGAACAGCCCATAAGCCATCAAGCATGGTGCGAATAGGTTCCGATAAACCTTCATAGACAGCAGTCAGATTGGTAAATGTTGTATCACCACCGTAAGGTGGAACATCAATGGCTTGCAAAAGAGAGCCCATCGGTGGCGCAGTCAGAAATGATAAATCAGCATGCCAGGGAGAATCTACGCCACGACCTGGATATTCGGATTTTCCGACAACCAGAATCTCCGGTTGATTGTCCACAGAATAAATCTGCATTGGCGAATTTGCCTTCATGACATGACCAAACTGATTACCCAATCCAACTAACTGGCTTGAAGAAATAAACTGATCCCTGAAAAAAACGACTTTCCAGCGTAGTAAAGCATCCCGTACCACTTTGACATGTTCCTCACTTAACGGCTGTGAAAGATCGAGACCAAAAATTTCTGCGCCTGTATAACCACTCAATGGTGATATCACAACACCGGATGATTGACTATGTGCATTATGAGTGGAGATGGCATCTTTGAATGTTTTAGAAGTCGTATGTGTCGAAAAAAAATCTATTTCAGGAATCACGACTTCCAGTTCTTTATCTTCCCATGCGCTAAATCCACCCTCAAGATATGTGGCATGATCAAATCCGCTTTGACGAAGTTTTTCAGCTTCAATACCGGAAACTACACCGGTATCACAGACAAGAATTACCGTATCATCTTTTTCTGAAATACGTGGTAAACCGTATGTGCCATTGTTGAGTGCTGTTTGAAGCAATTCGGCTGATATAGCTAATGTTTTAGGAATAATTCCTAATCGACGATTACCGACACTTCGCAAATCAATTACCACAGCACCAGCCTCTAACAGCTGTTGTACCTTGATAGGTGCTAATCCGGTTTGCGCTTTTGTTTTTTCCTGCTTGTAAGAAACGAATTGGTTCATGACTTTATCCTAATCAAATATAGTTTTCACATTAAACGATGCTATTTTCTTTCTCATTGATTGACCAATCTCCTTTAATAGATGATTATCTTGCTATTTCTCCCTTGTTAATTCGCGAGAAGATGTTGGAACTCTTCAGAGGATCGCCCGGGAATAAATTCATAAATTTCAAACTGCGCCATACCTTCCTTGATAAAAGGATCTTCTTCCAATAACGCCACCAAAGCCTGTCGGCTTTCTGAGCGGGCAAGGATCACTGCACCATTGCGCGGCTCCCTCCTGCCAGACAATACATACACACCTTTGGCATAAGCATGGTCTAAAAAAGAAAAATGAGCCTGTAAAAATTTGTTGACCTCAACAAGCGGTTTGAGATGTGTAAATAAAATGACAAACATGCTGTATTTCCATTCAATAAAATCTAATCCAGTGTGACGATATTGCAGACAGCCTCACCTGCAAGATATCTTTCAATATTGAGACCGACATATTCGGCGAAGTGCCGATACCCTGACTTGCCTGAAGAACCAGCGTTGTGGGGCGTGATAATGACATTAGGGGTATCCCATAATGGAGAATTGGTATCTAACGGCTCAATTTCTGCCACATCAGTTGCAAATCCTGCGATCCGGCCATTGGACAATGCATCAATCATTGCTTCGGTATTGACTAAAGGTCCGCGTGCCAAATTAATGAAAAGCACCCCTTCCTTGCAATGCGCCAGTCGATGCACATCAAACAGATGATGGACATTTTGCGTATATGGCAAAGCAAGTAAAACGATATCCGCACGTGACAACACAGTATTTAATTCCGTAACAGGGAAGGCTTCATCAAGTAGCGAATCCGGTCTTCCTGATCGTGTTACACCAATGATGTACACACCAAATGGACGGATTCTTTTTGCAAATTCACTGCCGATGCGCCCAAAGCCGATGATGGCAATCGTTGTGTTACGCAAACTGCGCATAAACGGCATGATATTTTTGTCCCACACATGACGTTGCTGACTGCCAAATGCATCCGGCAAACGTTTGGAAAGTGCCAGAGTCAAGGCAACACCATGTTCGGCAACATTGGCTGACAACATGTCCCCAGTATTGGACAACAGGATATTGGGAGGAACAGTATGCGTCTGTAGTCCTTCATATCCTGCAGTCAATATTTGGATAAATCGCAGTTTTTTTGCAGATGTTTTGACGATTTCTGCCACATGTGCATCATAGAAATGATCAGGTATCGCCAGAATTTCGGCCGCTGCAATCGCCCCGGCCAGCGCAGCAATATCTTTGACGATAACCAGTTTGATAGTGTCAATAATACGCAAGCGATA
>JAATFN010000348.1 GCA_015655165.1 Betaproteobacteria bacterium
CGCCGTGAAATCAACCGCGCATCCGCACGCCTTGACAGTGGACTGACACTGTTGGCATCGGTCGGAGCAACTGCGCCATTTATTGGCTTGTTTGGTACCGTCTGGGGCATCTACCATGCCTTGATCGCCATATCGTCTTCTGGTGCAGTACAAATCGACCAGATCGCAGGTCCCGTTGGAGAGGCGTTGATTATGACGGCATTAGGCCTGGCTGTTGCTATTCCTGCTGTACTCGCTTACAACGCATTCCATCGTATCAATCGCACCACACTCGCTGAATTAGATGGTTTCGCGTATGATCTGCAGGCGCACTTGAGCCAGCATCCTCAAGGAGCACGTTAATGGGATTCGGCAGCTTCAATTCACCTCAGGAACCAGGCCCTATATCAGACATCAATGTGACCCCCATGGTCGACATTATGCTGGTACTGTTAATTATTTTTATTATTTCAGCGCCACTGTTCACACATGCTCTGCAACTTGATTTACCGAATGCATCATCCAAACAAGTCGAAGAACCTGTCAAACCGGTTAAGATTGCCATTGATGCCAAAGGTCTTTTTTACTGGCAAGACAAAGTCGTCACCAAAGAAGTGCTAATGCAGCATATGGCTGAAGCTGCAAAAACTGAACCGCAACCGGAACTGCAATTAAGCGCGGATAAATCCACACGTTACGAAATCATTGCAGACATTATGTCTGCAGCTCAAGAACATGGCCTATCCAAACTGGGATTCGTGACAAATCCTAAACCTGTCAAACAAAAATAGTAACCGCAAAAAGACACGCCAAAAATCAAATTTGATATTCGATTTTTGGCGATGATTCTTTAGGCGAAACAACTCATACAATACATCTAATACATCTGTTAAAGCCGTTCATTGCATCTGCATCAAGACCTGCGCGCATAGTCAGATCCCGGCAAATAACTCGGATATGGGCGCCCGCCAGATGTCGAACCGGATGTAGATGGTCTAGGCGATGGCAAAGGTTGTGCCGGAGGCGGTGCTGGAGGCGTAGTATGTGGACGACGAATAATCGGGCGCCAAGAATTCGACAGTGCAGTATTATTGCTAACGCCTGTCTTCATCATCACGACACCATCACATACTGCATCTGTACATTGCTGCGTATCCAATACATTTGCCATGACTGTTTGCTGACAAGTTGCAAACAACATTACTAACAGATATTTTTTCATCAACATTAAATCCTATCGTAAAACACATTATGAAATGTGTGATCTCATCTCTCTTTATCCGCAATCGCAATACAGAGAAAAACGTACAGCAATGATCACACTGATGCTATTATCATGACGTCTGGATATGCCTGTAAACTGGCATCCTTTATTTTGCAACCAGTCTTAGAATTACTTTCATACATCATGCCAACTGCACGCTTAAATGGCGAACATATCCTAAACCGGGAATCATTTCACACCGAATGCAGCGCTGTATTCGGCTTTCCCGATTTTTATGGACGCAATCTTGACGCATGGGTTGATTGTCTGAGTTACTTACGTGACGATGATGGTATGACCAAATTCAAACTAAAAGACAGCGAAGTACTCACCATTGAAATCACACATAGTGACCATGTCCGACAGCACAATCCAGAACTGCTTGATGAACTGGCAATGTGCGTGGAGTTAATGAATGAGCGATATGTAGATTATGGCGAAATGCCTGCATTGAAACTTGTGCTTTTATGAGCCTGTATTGCCGGCACATCTGAATAACGAATGTCGGAAATATAGCGCCTGCCATCAGATGCACGCTTGCATTGCACAACAACCTGAATGAGCGATTTGGCATAATCAATAATGTGTGCCTTACCCAATGGCGTGCCAAACCGCATGACCATTTGTGCCAATCGGTCATACATCAGTTCAGGACTATCGGCATGAATGGTTGTAATAGAACCTGTATGACCAGAGTTTAACAATTCAAGATAGGCATAGGCTTCTTCTCCACGTAACTCACCCATAATTGCCCTGTCAGGTGCCAGACGCAATACCGCTTGCAGTAACTCTACCGCCGTGACCGTCGATGTCCCTTGACCGCCGCGAGAATAGAGTAAATGCAGGCAATTAGGCTGTACCGGGCGTATCTCTCTTACGTCCTCGATCGTCACAATACGTTCTTCCATTGGTATCTCTTTTAACAACGCATTAAGCAATGTCGTTTTACCTGCATTCGTTCCCGCAGAAATGACAATGTTCTTATGAGAAAGAACCGCGCCACGTAAAAATTCATTCCACTGTTTTGCTTCATATAATATTTTTAACCGTGCATCAGAATAAGGACCATCTCCTAACGCCTTGTTGACATGGGCAAACGCTCCCTGACGCTGATAATCCATTAATGAGAAATCGCGTAAAACAGGCTTACGTATACACATAGCGATTGTTTGCTGTGCAACGACGGGGGGCAACACAATCTGAATGCGATATCCACCACGATCACAAATATCGACACCATCATGCCGATTCACAGGAATCGTTGCCGACAAGATTGGTCTTGAATCACTCGTCTCCTGACTACTATACGAGGCAGTAATATCCGCTAAAGAATGCAACAAGCCATAGGTAAGTTCCGGCACTTCCACTGCAACCATAGCACGCTGATGTTGCTGTGCTAACCAGACAGCACCCGGCCGGTTAATCGCGATCTCTGTGATATGTGGATCATCCAGATATTGCGATAGCGAACCTAATTTGGTACGAAATGAAGCAATGTGCGACATCGGCTATCTATTCATAAATCATGACATCATGCTGTACTGTCAACATATTATCGGACCGATACACAGCACTAAAATCGAGATCGCGATTGACATAGATACGGATACGTGCGCCTGCAGGCACAATAATCGTTGGCTGCATATTGATATAGGGTTGCAAAATCTGCTGTGCTGTTTGTGATGCAGCCATCTGTACAGAATCACGGTAATAAGCACCAGCATGACCAGATTCATAGGCATTAGCTTTCATATTGCCCGATCCTGCACCGATAATCGATAACAAAGAAGACACACCAAAGATCTTCGCAAAATGCGTATCAACCAAACCACCCATACCGGCAGTACCTAATTGATCTGCACCCACACTATCCAAGGACACTTCGACACCATCAGGACGACGCAACGTATTCCAGACAACAAAGAGGCGATCTTGGCCAGTACGAACTTCCGCACTATACTGCCCACAAATACGTGCACCCCAGGGGATTAATTTGATGCGATCTCTCGCACCATAAATATCACGTTGTACCGTTGCACATACCATGCCAGGCAAGTCCGATGTCGCACGAGATTCGAGTACTGCTTCGATCATCTTTCCTTGCAATATTTTGTATTCCATTGCATGAATCGTTTGCGCGGCAGAAATTTGTACGCCATGCCCCGATACAGATTGTATAAATTGCGAATTGGCATCTTGGGGTCCCTTGTCAGTCGACGTTTCTGTTACTTGTTCAGAATGATGCGATGATTCATCGGTAGATAAATCCAATGCAACAATAGCCGACTTTATACGTGCATCCCTCAAAACCTTATCTTCTTCCGAAACTTCGGCTTCATCTCTCTGCCAGTTTTCATGACGTTTGTTGCTTAAGATACCAATTGCATCTTCTGGTAGCGGCTTTAATTCAGGCACAATCACCCTGCTTGAAATATCAAGGTAAGCTTTGTCTGTATTTTCCGCTACAACAGTATCCTGATGCGTTATCCAAAACATGATAATGACAAAAACAACAACAATGGCAAGCGCAATACCACCGGTCCTTTTTTTACGGTCACTAACAATCCACATATCTGGCAACACGTGATCCGTATTTTTAACAGAAACATCTTTCTGATCTATATCAGTTGGCATAATCTGCCCATGAAAATGCTTTTTCAGGAGCACTGGCACTGTTTTTGACACATAAATACACCGTACCATTGCGTAGTGTAAAACGGTCTGCCGTCCGTTCGACAACCATATAAGGTCCTTCACGACGGGTATTGACAATCGATTCGGTACCATCTTTACCAACAACATAAATCGCTGGAATATCTACATCTTTATCGAATAGAAAATACGTAAACTGGCCATCGTCAAATGCGCGTTTTAATGCAATGGCATGTTTATCTCCATACGTCGCATAATCCAGATTGACATGTGCGATGGCACCAAACGGTTGATGATCTTCTTCGCCACGATGAATGTTCATGTTCGGATAGTGAAATCTGACAAGAAAGGTCATACCAGCAGCAGAATGTGTACTATTGAGTTTAAAATAGTATGTACGCTTATCTGTGATGACAGTCATATTGGTTTGTGCCAAAGGCTCAACCGGTTTGATAAAAAGACGATTCCGATAAGGCACCGTCTGCCAGGCAATCGAATCTCCCAGTGTCACAACCTTAATCGTCTCATTCGAAGAAAACTCGATTGCTGTCTGATAACCATATGTACCTGTCAGGTGAAACACCTGATTGGGATCATACGTCACCTGCTTGA
>JAATFN010000099.1 GCA_015655165.1 Betaproteobacteria bacterium
ACCAAAGATGACCGTTTCATCGCGGCAGCGCCGTTAGAAGATAAATTCTGGCACAACTTCATTGCGGCAATCGGTGCACCAGCGTCATGCATTGATGATGCAGACAATGCGCACTCCATCAAAGAACAGATTCAATCCATCCTTATCAAGGAAAATGCCGAACACTGGGAGCAGTGTTTTAACGGGAAAGATGTGTGTTGTACAGTCGTTGCATCATTACATGACGCAATGCAAAATGACCATTTCAAGTCACGTGGCATTTTTTCGAGACAACTCAATCATGCCAATGCCCATATTACAGCGTTGCCCGTTCCAGTTGTCACCCAATTCCGCAGTGCGACGCTTGAAGATACGTTTCCATCTCTGGGCCAAGCCAATACTGACTTTAGTATTCAATGACACACACGACAGATAGGCGTTAATCCATATCTGCCATTTGATTTCCGATAAAATTACGATGCAAAACAATTTGGCTCCTAACGCGCCACGCGAATCCATGCAATACGATGTTGTGATTGTAGGTGGCGGCCCTGCCGGCTTGTCAGCCGCTATTCGGCTAAAGCAACTTTCAGAACAGAACGGGCATGCTGTTTCTGTCTGCGTCTTAGAAAAAGGTAGCGAGATCGGGGCGCATATTGTCTCAGGTGCTGTCATGGATCCCAAGGCGATCAATGAGCTGATACCGAACTGGCAAGCATTGGGGGCACCATTAACGACGCAGGTGACTGAAGACCGGTTTCTCTTTTTGTCGGAACATAAGGCAATCAAGGTACCCAATCTACTCTTGCCTGACTGCTTTCGAAACCATGGCAATTACATTGTTTCGCTCGCCAACGTAACACGCTGGCTAGGTCAACAGGCAGAGTCGCTTGGCATTGATATTTTTCCGGGATTTGCAGCTGCCGAATTGCTCCATCATCCTGATGGTGCCATCAAAGGTGTCGCAACAGGTGACATGGGTATTGATCATGCAGGACAAAAAACAGATGTGTATCAACCGGGAATGGAACTGCATGCAAAATATACATTGTTTGCAGAAGGCACACGTGGCCACCTCGGGAAACAGCTGATCAAACAATTTCATCTGGACCGGCATAAAGCGCCGCAAACGTATGCGTTGGGTATCAAGGAAATATGGGAAATTCCTGCGGCACAGCATCAACCGGGACTCGTCATACATACTGCAGGCTGGCCTTTGGACAGTGCGTCTTATGGCGGCTCGTTTTTGTATCATCTGGACAATAATCTTGTCGCCGTCGGTTACGTCGTTGGCTTGTCCTATACCAATCCGTATATGTCACCTTATGAAGAATTCCAGCGCTATAAAACCCATCCTGCCATTCGTCCTGTTTTCGAGAACGGCAAACGCATCTCTTACGGTGCCAGAGCCATTACAGCAGGTGGTTTGCAATCATTGCCAGAGCTTGTATTTCCTGGTGGTGCCTTAATCGGTTGTGAGGCAGGATTCTTGAATGCATCACGTATCAAAGGCAGTCATGCCGCAATCAAAAGCGGCATGTTAGCTGCAGAAGCGGCATTTGACGCCATCCAGGCAGGCAGTAGCTCAGACACGCTTGTATCGTATCCGGAAGCATTCAGGCAATCATGGCTGCATGAAGAATTATTCAAGGCGCGCAACTTCAAACCTGCCATGAGTAAAGGTCTTTATAAAGGCGCCTTGTTAGTAGGTCTTGATCAACTTGTGTTCGGTGGTAAAGCACCATGGACACTACGCCATCAACATGCAGACCATACATGTTTGAAACCCGCCTCCGAATGTACACCGATCCATTACCCGAAACCGGATGGCAAACTGACATTTGATCGGCTCTCCTCTGTATTCATTTCCAATACCAACCATGCGGAAGACCAACCCGTCCATCTCACACTAAACGATATATCTGTGCCCGTTGATCTCAATCTCTCACTGTATGCCGGCCCTGAAACACGTTATTGTCCTGCCGGTGTCTATGAGTTTGTCGTCTCGCAAGCCGGACAAAATCTTCTGCAAATCAATGCGCAAAATTGTGTCCATTGTAAAACGTGCGATATCAAAGATCCGACCCAAAACATCAATTGGGTAACACCTGAAGGTGGTGGTGGACCCAATTATACGAATATGTAACCTGCAAGCCATACATGACAGCCGGGCAGATGATCTGGCTTTTACATATCTACGTTTTCTTCCGGACAACCATGATTGTTTTCCATTGTCTTCCCCGCAAACAATCCATCTATTTTTATGTCTTTTCAACAGACACGCATATTTCCAAAGTAATGTTTTAACGCCTTTTATGCCTTATATCTGGCTGTATATCGTGATTTTTAATTGGCACAAAGATTGCATTGTCCATCACTACATGCGAAGTATTTTCTTCGTTACCGCAATCTCACATGACAAGTCAGCCTATGCGTGCCGTAATCATTCAAGAACATGGAAGTTGGAAAAATCTCTCCATTGAACACGTTGCAACGCCGGCGTATGGCGACCATGACGTACTTGTTCAAGTGCATGCCATCGGTATTAACTACCCCGATCTACTGGTCATCAGCGGCCAGTACCAAATACTGCCACCAACACCTTTTATCCCGGGTAAGGATGCTGCCGGTATCGTCGTTGCCGTTGGCCACCATGTCACGCATTGCAAACCAGGTGACCGGGTCGTTGTACAAGTCGAACATGGCGCTTATGCCGAACAGCTGACTGTCCATGAAAATGGTTGCTTTGTCATACCGCAAGAGATGACATTCGAAGAAGCA
>JAATFN010000081.1 GCA_015655165.1 Betaproteobacteria bacterium
AGATGACATTGCCGATGGTGGTGATGCAGGATTTTGCGGAACTGCCGTTTGCCAGCCAGAGTCTCGACTTGGTGGTATTACCGCATGTTCTGGAGTTTTCGGCTGAACCGCACCAAATTTTGCGGGAAGTTGAACGTGTACTCATTCCAGAAGGGCAGGTTATTATTTGTGGGTTCAATCCTGCCAGTCTTTTTGGAATGCGCCAGTCAGTCGGGCGTATGACTGGCACCAGTTTTTTGCCGAAAGAAGGGGAATTTATCTCTTTGCCCCGGATAAAGGACTGGTTGAAACTATTAAATATGGAAGTCGGCCGTGGTCACTTCGGATGTTATGCTCCGCCGTGTGCGACCGATAAATGGTTAAACCGCTTTGATTTTATGGAAGTAGCAGGCGCACGCTGGTGGCCTTATTTAGGTGCTGTCTATATTGTTCAGGCAGTCAAACGGGTGCATGGCATGCATCTGATAGGTCCTGCATGGGATAAAAGACGGGCCAAAGCAACCAATGCTGTACCAGCGACAAACCGTGTTCATCAATCAAGGCAAGAAGATTAGTTGTATGCAAAATATAGAAATATTTACTGATGGTGCCTGTAAGGGAAACCCCGGAAAAGGTGGCTGGGGTGCACTGCTTGTGACGGATGGTCACGAGAAAGAACTGTTTGGTGGTGAGAATGACACAACGAATAACCGTATGGAGTTACGTGCTGTAATCGAGGCATTATTAATTTTAAAAAGGCCTTGTCACATCATTGTCTATACAGACAGCCAGTATGTCCAAAAGGGTATTAGTGAATGGATTCATGGCTGGAAAGCACGCAATTGGCGTACCGCTTCCAAAGAACCGGTTAAAAATGCGGACTTGTGGAAGGAGCTTGATGCGGCACAAGCCAAACATACCATTGAATGGCGTTGGGTCAGAGGGCATGCGGGACATCCCGGTAATGAGCGTGCCGACCAACTGGCTAACCGTGGTGTAGAAACACTGTAAACAGATTGAAGGATTAAATAATGCGTCAAATTGTGCTTGATACGGAAACGACTGGTCTGGAAGTACGATCGGGAAACCGTATTCTTGAAATCGGTTGTGTGGAAATGAACCATCGGCAGTTAACCGGCAACAACCTGCATTTCTATATTAATCCAGGGAGAGAGTCCGAAGAAGGTGCGTTAAACGTGCACGGTATTACCTCCGATTTTCTAAAGGACAAACCCAAGTTTGCCGATATTGCCGAGGCATTTCGTGACTACATCAATGGTGCGGAAATCATCATTCACAATGCAGCGTTCGATATTGCGTTTTTGGATGAAGAGTTTCGTCTGATTGGTTATCCGAAGTTTGAGGAACATGTCTATGGTGTGATTGATTCCTTGAAAATGGCACGTGAATTGCATCCTGGCAGGCGCAATTCGCTTGATGCATTGTGCGAGCGCTATGAAATTTCCAATGCCCATCGTGTGTTGCATGGCGCCTTACTGGATTCGGAGTTGCTTGCAGAAGTCTATCTGGCCATGACGCGTGGCCAGAACACACTGAGTATGTCCATTGAAGAAGATAGTGATGAAAACGGTAATACGCTCGTACTGGCACCGTTAGAGGATGTGATTGTGCGTTACGCGACAACGGAAGAAATGGCAGAGCATGAAGAAGTGCTCAAGGCGATCGATAAAGCGTCTAAAGGCAATTGTGTGTGGAATCAGCTAACGGCACCGCCTGAGGTGGAAAACAGTACAGCTTCCTTGATTTAACACTTGTTGGATGCGTAGAATATATGTGATAATGCGCGTCGTTTCACGAAATGATGATGTTCATTATTTCGTTACAGGAGGTTAGCTCAGGGGTAGAGCACTGCATTCACACTGCAGGGGTCGGCAGTTCGAAACTGCCACTTCCTACCAGATTTTTCAAAAAGCCAGCGAAAGCTGGCTTTTCATGTCATGAAACAGATACTTGAATGGTATGTTCTATTTCCTGGTTAATTCAGGCAAGAACCAGTTCATCAATAATGCACAGATACCACCTGTTGCAACACCAGACTCGAAGATGTTGTGAACGGCAGATGGCAAGTGCGACAGGAATTCAGGTACTTGTGACACGCCCAGACCTAACGCTATTGAGACCGCGATGATCAACAGTGCACGGCGATCTAATTGAATACCTGCCAGAATATTGATGCCGGATGCGGCAACCGCGCCAAACATCACCATGGCAGCAGCACCCAGTACCGGTTCAGGTACGGCTTGCAAAATACCTGCAACGGCTGGAAAGAGCCCCAATAACACCAGCATACCGGCAATCCAGATGCCGACATAGCGGCTGGCAATCCCGGTTAACTGTATGACGCCATTGTTTTGTGCGAAGATCGAACTCGGGAATGTGTTGAAAATGCCAGCTAGCAAGGAGTTGGTACCGTTGACCAGGACACCGCCTTTGATGCGCTCCATCCATGTTGCACCTTCAACTGGTTCACGCGACACTTTGCTGGTTGCCGTCACGTCTCCGATTGCTTCCAGGGAAGTGACCAGATAAATGATGATCATTGGAACGAACAAGGCCCAGGAAAAGCTCAGGCCAAAGTGTAGTGGTGTCGGAATCTGAAATAGTGGGGCGTTATGCATTCCGGTGAAGTCCAGGCGGCCAAAGTAGGCTGCCAGTAAATAACCGACCAACAATGCGATGACGATGGCCGAACTGCGTACCCAGATAATATGTACACGGTTCAGGCAAATAATGATTGCCAGCACAACGCCGGATAAAATGAGGTTCTCGCTATTGGCAAATGTGCCGTTTGCTAATGCACCGAAGCCGCCACCCATACTGATAAAGCCGACCTTGATCAGTGTCAGACCGATTAACAGCACAACGATACCGGTAACTAATGGTGTGATCAAACGTTTGACAAAAGGTAGAATACGGGAAATACCAATTTCCACGAACGAGCCGGCAATAACGACTCCGAAGATCGCAGCCATGACGCCTTCAACGGGTGTACCTTGTTTGACCATCAATGCCCCACCGGCAATCAATGGGCCGACAAAGTTGAAGCTCGTGCCTTGTACAATCAACAGGCCTGCACCAAACGGGCCAAAGCGCTTGCATTGCACATATGTTGCAATCCCCGAGATGACGAGTGACATGGAGACAATCAGGTTGGTGTCGCGCGACGAGACTCCCAATGCCTGACAGATCAATAGACCTGGGGTGACAATCGGGACAATAATGGCCAGTAAATGCTGGAATGCCGCAAGAATGGCTGCAACCGGATGTGGACGGTCATTCGGACCATACAGTAGATCGGTAGGCACCTCTTTATTTGATGTATTTTTTGTATTGGTACGCATTGCGGCAATTGATTGGTTAAAAAAGTGGCATTTTACAGAGGTTGTGCTTATCGGTCATTAGATGCTATGTGAAATGTATCAATAAATATATGCTATTGGTGTAGCGCTCTACGTGAATGGATATCTGCACCTGATAGAGCGGATAGGGTTTAAACATTACGTAGTTGATTCTTGTAATCGGTTTAGGAGAGTGACGATGAAAAAGCTTGCCGGGTTTGTGTTTCCCAGTTTGCTACTGACAGCAAGTGTAGTGCAAGCCGCGTTACCTGAGGGCCCGGGGCACTATGTTTTTGAGAATCCGGCAACCGACGCTTTGGTCCCTGTGGATTATTTCAAACCGGCAGATTACTCATCGAACACACCCGTTGTCGTCGTATTACATGGGGTCAAACGTAATGCACAAGTGTATCGTGATGCGTGGCAACGCTACGCTAATGGAAAAAGTCTGATGATTCTCGTGCCGACTTTTACACGACAAACCTATCCTGGTGCGAATGGCTACAATTTAGGGAATGTGTTTCATGCAACATCACCTGACGAATTGGCAGGTAAAACACGTGGGATGCTAGTCAATCAACAAAGCCAGTGGAGCTTCTCTTTGCCGGATGCTGTATTCAAGGATTTTTTACATCGGGAAACAACACGACAAAGCGGCTACACCTTGTACGGACATGGTGCCGGCGCACAGTTTGCTCACCGGTTTGCCTTATTTATGACAGATACGCAGGCTTGCCGGATTATTGCAGCGAATCCGGGCTGGTATACCTATCCTGACACCACTGTCGCATGGCCTTATGGTATTGGGGGGATCGATCTGATCGATGAAACACATATCAGACATTTCTTGCGAACACCGCTCATACTCATGCTAGGGGATGCTGATGTACGCCGATCAGGTGGTGTCATGAGAAATACGGATGGTGCAAAAGCACAGGGTGAGAATCGTAATGTACGTGCACAACGGTTTTACGATGATGCATTACGTCTTGCAAAAGAGCGGGGTATTGCACTGCAATGGCAATTTATCCACGTACCTGGTGCCGGGCACCACGATGAACAAATGGCACCGGCAGCGATGATGCATATTACCGGTTGTATGCGCGAACCTGAAAAGTAATGCAGTAGGTTTATTGCGCCGCAGCAAGGCTGCTGCGGCAAAGAGGGCAATCAGGCAGCTTTGGCTGGTTGTACTGTTGTGATATGTCTGATTTGTGCCAGACTGGCGACGGTTTGCAGACAAGCATGTGCGGCTTCTGCGCCTTTGACGACAAAGTGGTCAAAATAAAATTGCTGATGGACTGTGTGGTCGTGGAAGTGGTGTGGTGTTAATACGACCGAAAACACGGGCACTTCAGTATCGAGTTGCACATGCATCAAGCCATCAATGACAGCGGTAGCAACAAAGTCGTGGCGATAAATACCACCGTCAACAACAAAACCACTCGCAACAATACCGGCGTATTGTCCGGTTTTTGCGAGTTGCTTGATATGTAATGGCAACTCGTAAGCGCCAGGTACAGTAAAGACATCGATGTTTGCTGCCGGTACACCGGCTTTGCCCATTTCGGCGATGAAAGAGTCACGTGCCTGATGCACAATGTCTTCATGCCATAAAGCATGTACGAACGCGAAGCGTTGTGAGGTTAGATCGTTTGCTGGGGTTTTTAACGTATATGACTGACTCATGGTAATCCTTAAATGAATGGGACCAGAATCAGGGCGAACAGAAATACGACTACGTGCGAAGTAATCGCTGCAAAAAAGTGCGGTAAGTCGCGTCTTCTCTCATCCGGACTATGACCGTCGGCTTCGGAATTGAACCGAATCTGCTGACCTTGGCTCTTGTTTGGAGAGCCAAGCGCTCGCGGGCTGATGCAACACGTTGCAAACACCGCCGGTGGGGAGTTACACCCCGCCCTGAAAACGCAAGTTAAGTTGGAGGCACCAATGCCGCCCTACATTAACCTTTGACGCAATAGCATTTGCTATCGCGTGAGCAAAGTATACTGCTGTTGGCAATATTCGGCAAAGCACTCTTTTTTCATATCCTAATTACAAAAAATGCATTAAGTACAATTCACTGTTTTTAAAGAGAATTATCGTCTTGTTGGGCTATTGTGCGAGAAATCCACCATCAATAGGCAAGGTATGGCCCGTAATCATGGAGGCAGCAGGACTTGCTAAAAACAGGCAGGCATTGGCCACTTCTTCTGTTTTGGCCAGTCGCCCCATCGGTGTTAATTGATGGATTTTATCCATCGCGGCAGGGTTCGCTTTCAAGACATTGATAAATTCTGTATCTACCCACGTCGGTGCCAGTGCATTGACGCGAATATTCGATGATGCCCATTCGACTGCTAGTGCCCGCGTCATGTTGACGACTGCGCCTTTGCTGGTCTGGTAGGAGATGTTGGGATAAATACCACCACCCGAAAACCCGAAAATAGAGGCCATATTGATGATATTGCCGCTTTTTTGGCGTAGCATCATACGACCTGCAGCTTGTGCACACAAAAATACACCGGTCATGTTGACATCGATAACACGTTGCCAATCGGCCAGAGACAATTCTGCTGTGGGGCGACGAATCGCACAGCCGGCATTATTGACAAGAATGTCCAGATGATCGAATTGGCTGTCGATTTGTTTGAATGCAGCTGTGACAGCATGCTCATCAGCTACATCGACGGTAATGGCTGTCGCACCGATTGCTTTTGCTGTTTCTTCTGCAGACGTCTGGTCTCTGTCTAAAATGATGACTTGTGCGCCAGCGGCAATAAACAATTCGGCCGTAGCGCGTCCGATCCCGCGGGACCC
>JAATFN010000285.1 GCA_015655165.1 Betaproteobacteria bacterium
GCACGCCCGTCAGCAGCCACAATCGGTGACTCGCCTGCCGGATAAACATCTGCCAACACCAACACATCGACCGTCGACAATACCTTCACAAAATCCTCAAACAAATCACGTGTACGTGTATAGCGGTGTGGCTGGAACGCCAGCACCAGACGACGATTTGGATATGTGCAACGGGCAGCGGCAATTGTTGCGGCTGTTTCAACCGGATGATGACCATAGTCATCAACCAGGGTATAACTACCTTCTTGCTTACCATCTCTTACAATGGCGATATCGCCATAACGTGTGAAACGACGGCCAACACCATTGAATTCCGTTAATGCTTTTTGGATCGCACTGTCTTGCACACTCAATTCACGTGCAATAGCAATCGCAGCACACGCATTTTGCACGTTATGCATTCCTGGCTGATTCAAGCTAATGCGCATTGGCGGATAGTCTTTCTGAATAACGGTAAATTCCATTTTCCCATCAGTAGCAGTCGCATCAATCGCTCGTACTTCGGCATCTTCGTGAAAACCGTATGTCACAATCGGTTTGGAGATCATCGGGATGATTTCCCGCACATGCGCATCATCCAGACACAATACTGCCACACCGTAAAATGGCAGACGCTGTGTGAATTCGACAAACGCCTGTTTCAGCTTCGCGAAATCATGGTTATACGTTTCCATATGATCCGCATCGATATTCGTAATGACTTCGATGACCGGTGTCAGATTCAAAAACGATGCGTCCGATTCGTCGGCTTCGGCCACAATGAATTCACCTGTACCCAATTTGGCATTGCTGCCGGCACTTGTTAAGCGGCCACCAATCACAAACGTCGGATCCAGCCCTCCTTGTGCCAAAACACTGGCAACCAGACTCGTTGTTGTCGTTTTACCATGTGTACCTGCAATGGCAATACCTTTACGCAAACGCATCAATTCACCCAGCATCACAGCACGAGGTACGACAGGAATACGTTTTTTACGTGCTGCCAACACCTCTGGATTATCTGCCTTGACCGCAGTCGACGTCACAATTGCATCAGCCCCGTCGATATTACTGGCGTCATGCCCACGTACCACTTTGATACCCAGCTTTGCCAGCCGGGTTGTTGCAACATTACTACCCAGATCGGAACCGGACACACCATAGCCCAAATTCAGCATCACTTCGGCAATACCGCTCATGCCCGAGCCGCCAATCCCGACAAAGTGAATATTTTTAACGCGATGTTTCATCGTTTAACCATTCTTTCCAACACTTGTGCAATCGCTTCATTCGCGTTGCGTCGACCTTGTTCATAAGCAGCTTGCGCCAACGTCAGGCAAGCTGCCCTATCCAATGTACGAATCAATTCGGCCAGATACACCGGCGTCAATTCGGTTTGCGGCAAATGTATCGCCGCTTTGTTTTTTGCCATCCAGATGGCATTATCGCGTTGATGCGATGTTGTCGATGCAATCAATGGCACCAGAACGCTAGCCACACCCGCTGCAGTCAATTCTGAAATCGTAATCGCACCTGCACGACAAATCACGAGATCTACTTCACCATAACGACGTGGCATATCATCGATAAAATCGACTACCTCGGCATCAATACCTGCTGCTGCATAGGTCTGTTGCAACTCCACAATATGCTGCTTTCCAGACTGATGCGTGACTTGTGGCCGTACTTCAACGGGTAACAAAGCCAATGCCGCAGGCACACAATCATTCAACACTTTTGCCCCCAGACTGCCGCCGACAACCAATATCCTTAATGGCCCAGTCCTGCCGGCATAACGTATTGCAGGTGCCGGCAAATCCACAATCTCATGGCGCACAGGATTACCTGTCACTTCCACTTTATTCGCAGCGCGGGCAGCGTCCCCCGCAAAACCAAACAACACACGCGTGGCAAATGGCGCCAGTATTTTGTTCGAGAGTAATAAGCTCGCATCTGCATTTGCCAACACCAGCGGTACACCGCGCAACTTCGCCATCACGCCGCCCGGTACTGTCACATAACCACCCATACCCAGCACCACATCGGGATGCCGTTTACCCAGCACCCTAAAACATCCAACAAAACTTACCAGCAAACGCCACACTCCGCGCAATGTGTGCTGCCATCCTTTCCCACGCACACCGGAGAACTGGATACGATCCATCTCGATCGCATGCGGCGGCACCAGATCGTTTTCCATACCATGCGTTGTACCCAACCAGGTCACATCCCAATGTTTCGCGCGCATTGTTTCGGCAATCGCCAGCCCCGGGATGATATGCCCACCGGTGCCTGCTGCCATAATCAATAAGCGCTTCCGGCTCATAATCTTCCTCCGCGCATCAACACCCTGTTTTCATAATCAATGCGCAGCAAAATCACCAGTCCCAGACAATTAATCAGTACACCGGAACCACCGTAGCTCATCAACGGCAAGGTCAACCCCTTCGTTGGCAACAGCCCCAGGTTCACACCCATATTGATAAAGGCCTGTACACCAATCCAGATGCCAATACCTTTGGCCACCAAACCGGCAAATGTCAAATCCAGCGCAATGGCTTGTCGGCCAATTTCAAATGCACGTTTTACAATCCAGTAAAACGCCAGCACAACTACCAATACGCCCACAAAACCTAACTCTTCACCAATGACCGCCAATAAAAAGTCGGTATGCGCTTCAGGCAGGTAATGCAGCTTTTCAACACTGCGTCCTAATCCCACACCAAACAATTCACCCCGGCCAAATGCAATCAACGAATGCGACAATTGGTATGCCTTACCCAATGCATTGTTTTCTTCCCACGGGTTCAAATACGCAAAGATCCGTTCACGCCGCCATGGAGATAACACAATCACCATGGTAAAAATACCGACCAGGGTAGCCCCGATTCCACCGAACCAGACACCATTGATGCCACCCAAAAATAAGATGCCCATGGCGATGCAGACAATCACACCAAACGCGCCAAGATCCGGTTCCAATAACAGCAACAAGCCGACAAAACCGACTGCTGCTGTCATCGGCAAAAATCCTTTGGTCAATTTATGCATTACTTCCTGTTTACGCACGGTATAGTCCGCTGCATAAATCACCACAAATAATTTCATCAATTCCGATGGTTGCAGGTTAAACACCTTAAATGACAACCAGCGTCTTGCACCATTCACCCCTTTACCAACACCTGGTACCAAGACCAGAAGCAATAGAAAAAGGGTAATCACAAATAAATATGGCGCCCATTTCTGCCACGTTTTCATATCGATGCGAAAGGCAAACAAACTCACAATCAATGCCACGCAGATAAAAAGTGCCTGACGTATCAGAAAATGCCACGTCTTGTAATTTGCATACTTGGGCGAATCAGGCAATGCTACAGATGCCGAATACACCATTACCATGCCAAACAACATCAGCAACAAAACAATCCACACCAACGGCTGATCGTATTCCATCATCTTGGTGCGCTGCATATCCGCGCCCAGCACAACACGCCCGGACGCCTTTACTTTGTCGGAAGATTTTCCGAACAGCGCACCCAGCTTGTCAATGATAGAAAACGATGCAAGTTTCACACAATCACCTCGCCCTTAGATAAGCCCAATTCACGTACAGCATCGACAAATACTGCAGCACGGTGTTCATATCCCTTAAACATGTCAAAACTGGCGCACGCAGGTGACAACAAAACTGCATCTCCCTCTTGCGCCAGTTGCCCCGCTGTCTCAACAGCAGCTTCCAATGTCGGACAATCAGTCAACTCCACACCGGCATCAGACAAAGCAGCACGAATTAACGGTGCATCACGACCAATTAGCAACACGGTGCGTACATATTTTTGGGCGGGAACTGATAATGGTGCAAAATCCTGTCCCTTGCCTTCACCACCGACAATCACAATCAGACGATTCGCACGACCGCCATAACCCAGCCCGTTTAATGCAGCAACTGTTGCACCAACATTTGTCCCCTTACTGTCGTCGTAATACTCGACACCAGCAATGACGCCGACTAGTTCAACACGGTGCGGCTCACCTTTATACTCACGCAAACCATGCAGCAACGGTGCCAAAGGCAAATCGATCGCACGACACAACGCCAACGCTGCCAACGCATTTGCCGCGTTATGTACACCACGGATCTTTAATGCATCTACCGGCATTAACTGCTTAACAGTAAACGCCGACTCGATTAACACTTGCTGGTCTTTTTTCTTGCGCTTACCAATACTGCCGTCTTCATCATCAATCGCCGCTGCATACGACAACCATTGCATACCATTGTCGCCAACCAGACCTAAATCGTTCGCATGCAGCGGTTTGTCGATACCAAATGTCACACAAGGTGACATTGACGAAGCCAGCGCCATTGTCAGTGCATCATCACGGTTCAATACACGGATGGTCTGCGCACCAAAAATTCGTGCTTTTGCTGCCACATATGCATCGATGTCGCCATGCCAGTCCAGATGATCTTGCGTAATATTCAATACAGTCGCCGCATCTGCATTCAGACTAAACGTCGATTGCAACTGGAAGCTAGACAGCTCCAAAACCCATACCTGGGGCAATGTATCTGCTTCAATTGCATCCCGCAAAACGTCTAATGCTGCCGGACTGATATTGCCTGCAACAGCAACACTCAACCCCGCACGCTGGCATAACAAGCCTGTCAGAGAGGTCACGGTCGTTTTACCATTCGTGCCGGTAATGGCAAGCACCTTCGGTACATAACCCCGTTCTTCACGTAATGCGGCCAATGCTTGCGCAAACAACTCGATTTCGCCCCACACAGGAATGTCTCGTTCGGCAGCAGCCGGTACAATGCCATTGAGTTCACGTCCAGGTGCCAGACCAGGACTCACTGCCACAAAATCGATATCGTCAAGCAACGCGGGCAACAGTGCGCATCCACCGATAAATTCCACATCAGCAGATACGGCGCGCAATACATCCAGACGCGCTGACACAGCGTGTGCATCGCGTGTATCGGCAACACGCACGGTAGCACCACTGTGGATTAACCACAGTGCCATCGCCAGACCCGACTCTCCAAGGCCTAACACCAGTACATGTTTATCTGTGTACTTCATTCGCTGTTTTTCTCGCTTAACGTAACTTCAGGGTGGATAAACCCACCAATACCAGCATCATCGTAATAATCCAGAAACGCACAACGACTTGCGTTTCCTTCCAGCCTTTTTGTTCATAGTGATGGTGCAACGGTGCCATCAACAAAATCCGCTTACCAACACCGTAACGTTTTTTCGTGATTTTGAAATACGCTACCTGCAGCATCACCGACAAAGTCTCGACGACAAAAATACCGCCCATAATGAACAGCACAATCTCTTGCCTGACAATCACAGCGATGGTGCCTAAAGCACCACCCAAAGCCAATGCACCGACATCCCCCATAAAGACTTGCGCGGGGTACGCGTTATACCAGAGAAATGCCAGACCAGCACCGGCCATCGCACCGCAGAAAATCAATAATTCGCCCGCTCCCGGAATATGTGGAATCAACAAATATTTTGCATAAGTCACACTACCTGTCAGATACGCAAACAAACCCAGTGCAGCACCTACCATCACTGTTGGCATAATTGCCAGACCATCCAGCCCATCGGTCAGATTCACAGCATTGCTGGTACCGACAATCACAAAATACGTCAATGCAATAAAACCACAGACACCCAACGGATAACTAATGCTCTTGAAGAAAGGCACAATCAAGTCAGCCTTGGGCGACAAAGTCATATTAAAACCGGACTGTACCCAAGCAACAAACAACTCCCAGACTTTGGTATTGTTGACTTCGGACACAGAAAATGCCAGACAGACCGACGCGACAATGCCGATCAAGGATTGCCACATGTATTTTTCACGGGAGCGCATACCGTTCGGGTCCTTAAAGACTACCTTGCGGTAATCATCGACCCAACCAATCGCCCCAAAACCCAGTGTCACAATCAATACAATCCACACAAAGCGATTACCCAAATCTGCCCACAACAATGTAGAAATACCAATACCGATTAAAATCAAAACACCACCCATTGTTGGCGTTCCGGACTTGATCAAATGTGTTTGCGGACCATCTGTGCGTACTGCCTGACCGACTTTCAAGCGCGTTAACATACGAATCACACCAGGACCGGCTAGCAAACCGATAAACAATGCCGTCAGCGTCGCCAATACCGTGCGAAACGTAATAAAGTTAAAAATGCGCAGAAAACCTAATTCCTGCTGAAAATTTTGCGCCAACCAAAGCAGCATGCTAGTGCGCTCCCTGTAAATTACGTGTGTTATCTGTCTGTACTAAATACTGCACAACCCGCTCCATTTTCATGAAACGGGATCCTTTCACCAAGACTGCCGAAGCCGGCGTCGCCACAGTAGTCAGTACCTGATTCAATGTATCGATATCGATAAAATGTTGCGCTGTTTGTGTACCTGCAGCCTTGTTAAATGCATCGATCGCATACTGCATCAGTTCGCCCAAACCAAGAAAATGGGTAATACCGCGCTCTTTTGCATAAAGACCAATTTCTTCGTGGAACTTTTTGCCTTCACTACCCACTTCACCCATGTCTCCCAATACAAAAACGCGCGGTGCATTCGCTTGTGCCAATACATCAATTGCCGCACGTACAGAATCCGGATTGGCGTTATACGTGTCATCAATGACCAACGCCCCGTTGATAGCAGCTTTGCGCTGGAGGCGTCCTGCTACCGGAGAAAACGCTTCCAGTCCTGCAATGATCGCTGCAGTCTCAATGCCTGCCGCCAGTGCACAAGCAATCGCGGCCAATGCATTTCTCACGTTATGCTCGCCAACTGCTGACAACTGCATGGCAAATGTATTTGTCACATCCTCCATACGGGTTGTGACAGTCAGCGCATTACCAAACTCTTGTGCCCGATACTGTGCACTGACATCTGCCGTACGACTCAAACCAAATGTCAACACACGACGCGTGCCAGCCAATTTTGTCCACAATGCGGTGTATGCATCTTCAGCAGGAAATACGGCAACACCATCTTCAGGCAACTGTTCGAAAACCGAACCGTTTTCACGAGC
>JAATFN010000245.1 GCA_015655165.1 Betaproteobacteria bacterium
GACCCGAGGGTGCGGTTGTGATCTTAACAGAGTGATGGAAGACGAAACATGATTGAACAGGAAATTGAAATTATCAATAAACTTGGATTGCATGCACGTGCATCTGCCAAATTAACGCAGTTGGCAGGCAAGTTTAAAAGTGAAGTCTGGATGACCTTCAATAACCGTCGCGTCAATGCCAAATCCATTATGGGGGTGATGATGTTGGCCGCTGGCAAAGGTAGTATTGTCAAGCTCGAAGTCAGTGGTGAGGACGAGCAAAAATGCCTTGAAGCATTGATTGCTTTATTTAACGATCGTTTTGGTGAGGGGCAGTAATCCCGGCTTGTTTTTCCGCCCTTTAAAAGCTGGCCATATCACCAGCTTTTTCTGTGAGGTGCTCTCAAACAAGTAGTACATGTGCAATCATTAACGGATATAAAAAAGCAGGAGAGTATTAAATGGCGTCTTTTACCCTACATGGTATTGCCGTGTCACAAGGTATCGCTATAGGCAGGGCCCATTTGTTAACGCCAGCTGTGATGGATGTGAAGCATTATTTGCTGGCAGAAGACCAGGTTGAAGCAGAAGTCGTACGTCTGATTGCCGCATTTGATATTGTGCGCCGCGAATTAAAAAAAATCCGCGCCGAATTACCCAAAGATGCGCCACCAGAGATGGCGGCTTTTATCGATGTCCATGAATTAATCCTGTCGGATGCCATGTTGCTGGATGATCCGGTCGCGACCATTCGCCGCCATAATTACAATGCAGAGTGGGCACTTGTTAAACATATCGAGACATTGTCCGCACAATTTGACGAGATCGAAGACCTTTATTTACGTGAACGTAAGGCAGATATCGAACAAGTTGGCGAGCGTATTTTAAAAGCGCTGACAGGTAGTGCCATGTCGCTGGCTTTAACGCCCGAGGAAGAAGTTGCCGCCGGGCGTTTGATTGTTGTCGCACACGATATTTCTCCGGCAGATATGATGCAGTTTAGAGATGATGCGTTTGACGGGTTTGTCACCGATTTGGGCGGACAGAACTCGCACACAGCCATTGTCGCACGCAGTATGAATATCCCTGCCGCGATCGGGATGCATAATGCATCGCGTCTGATCCGCCAGGACGACGTGTTAATTATTGACAGTATCGCTGGTGTGGTGATCGTCAATCCGACGCCTTTATTGTTAACCCAATATCGCGCCCGTCGTGACCAATTACTCCAGCGTCGTCAAAAGCTCGAAAGGTTAAAGAGCACGCCGGCCATCACCCAGGATGGTGTGGAGATTAGTCTATTGGCCAATATCGAACGACCTAAAGACAGTTTGGTGGCGCTTGAGGCAGGTGCTGATGGGGTTGGTTTGTTCCGTTCGGAGTTTTTGTTTTTAGGGCGGGAAGGTGGCCTGGAAAAATTGCCCGGCGAAGATGAACAGTTCGAGGCTTATCGCCAGACTGTTGTCGCCATGCGGGGACGTCCTGTGACCATTCGTACTTTGGATGTCGGTGCGGACAAACCGTTAGATAGCGAACATGCAGTGTTAAATCCGGCATTAGGATTGCGTGCCATTCGCTATTGTCTTGGTGAGCCGCAACTTTTTCTAACGCAGCTACGTGCGATTTTGCGTGCTTCGGCATACGGCCCGGTCAAACTGCTGGTACCAATGATGGCGCATGCGTTTGAAATCGATCAGACTTTGGCGATGATCGAACAGGCAAAAGAACAATTGCGTGTACGCGGGCTGGCATTCGATGTGCGTATTCCCGTTGGTGCGATGATCGAGATTCCTGCAGCAGCATTGGCGTTGCCGATGTTTATCAAACGTCTGGACTTTTTGTCGATCGGCACCAACGACCTGATTCAGTATACCTTGGCGATTGACCGTGTAGACTCTCAAGTAGCGTACTTGTACGATGCATTGCATCCGGCGATTTTATATTTATTGTCATCGGTAATCGCACAAGCTAACGGCGCCGGTATCCCGGTATCGGTATGTGGCGAGATGGCAGGGGATATCAAGATGACACGTCTGTTGCTGGGAATGGGGTTAAAAGAGTTTTCGATGCATCCTGCCCAATTGTTATTGGTAAAAAACGAAATTTTGCAAAGCAGTAGCAAAGCGCTGGTACTTAAAGTGAAGAAAATTCTGGACGCGACAGAGCCGGATAAGATTGCCGCTAGCATGGCGGCATTGTAGTTGGTTGGCCGGTAACTATGCCTACCGGAAGTAAACAGTCAAACTTTCCTAAGGGGATATTGTCCGTATTTAACCAGTTTGAAACAAAAAAGCAAGGTTTCGGGTTTGACGGTTGTGCAAACCTTCGTTATCCTTAGTAACAAAGTACGCGCCGATTTGAATAGTTATCCGACTTCAGCTTGCGGGCGCTGGGACAAATTCCCGAATAAATACGGCTAAAGCGAGCTTGGAGTAGTTACCAATCAAGCCGAATTAGCCCGTGAGCAGATGCTCAGCGGGCTTTTTTATTGGTTTCTCGAAAAGTACAGGCACGGTGTGCCAGATGAGAAAGTGTTATGTCGATCGGAATAGTGTGCCCAGAGGTAATGCACTTCAAGCAACCGTTGCTACTGCAAAGTGGTGCGGTACTGAGTGATTATCAACTGGTGTATGAAACATATGGCGTGTTAAACGCCGATAAATCCAATGCGGTGTTGGTGTGCCATGCGCTCAATGCTTCGCATCATGTTGCTGGTATTTATCAGGACGAGCCTGCCAATGTCGGTTGGTGGGACAATATGGTCGGTCCCGATAAACCATTGGATACCACCCGGTTTTTTGTCATCGGGGTAAATAATCTGGGTTCCTGCTTTGGTTCGACCGGGCCGATGCATAATAATCCCGCAACCGGACAACCCTATGGCGCGGATTTCCCTGTTGTGACGGTCGAAGACTGGGTGCATTCCCAGGCCAGACTGGCCGATGCACTGGGTATTACCAAATTCGCCGCTGTCATGGGCGGCTCGCTAGGCGGTATGCAGGCGCTCGCATGGAGCATGATCTATCCTGAACGCATAGCGCATTGTCTGGTGATTGCGTCTACTCCCAAGCTCTCGGCACAAAATATCGCGTTTAACGACGTTGCGCGTCAAGCGATTCTAACGGATCCTGATTTTCATGGTGGACATTACTACGCACAGGGCGTTGTGCCTAAAAACGGCTTGCGTGTTGCCCGTATGATCGGGCATATCACCTATTTGTCTGATGACGACATGGCGGAAAAATTCGGGCGGGATTTGCGCGAAGGCAAGTACCAGTTCGGTTATGGGATTGATTTTGAGATCGAATCGTACTTGCGCTATCAGGGCGACAAATTCTCTCAATACTTTGATGCCAATACGTATTTGCTCATTACCAAAGCGCTGGATTATTTCGATCCTGCCAGAGAGTTTGGCGGTAACCTGGAAGAGGCATTCAGTCAAACCAAAGCCCAGTTTTTGCTGGTGTCGTTTACAACAGACTGGCGCTTTCCGCCTGAACGTAGTCGCGAGATGGTCGAGGCATTGGTGAGTAACAAGCGTCGGGTCAGCTACGCTGAAATTGATGCACCACACGGGCATGACGCCTTTTTACTTGAGGATGCCCGATATATGAACGTGGTGCGTCAGTACTATCAGCAGGTTTGGAACAAGTTGTCAGCGGGAGAACGTGTATGAACTTTCAGGAATTAAGCGTGTTGCGTCCGGATCTGGCATTTATTACCCACTGGGTACGTCCCGGCACACAGGTGCTCGATGCCGGATGTGGTGATGGTGTCATGATGGATCATTTGCAGACTGACAAGGGGTGCACCGGGTACGGAATAGAAATCGATGATGGTAAGATTCCTGATTGTATCGCCCGCGATGTATCTGTGATCCAGCAGGATCTCGAAGGCGGTCTGGCCATGTTCGGTGACGATACATTTGATACTGTGTTGTGCTTGTCGGCGCTGCAAATGGTCAAGGATGTCGAAGGGATTCTGAGTGAAATCGCGCGGGTTGGCCGTGAAGCAATTGTATC
>JAATFN010000445.1 GCA_015655165.1 Betaproteobacteria bacterium
ATCATACAGCGCTTGTGCACAGATTTCGCCAACATGGTTAATCCGCATCAATCCTGCACTATGCTTCCTTTGTTCATCACTTAATGGCACTTCTACCAGTGATTGTGCAGGATAAGGGCGACTGGCCTGCACCACACCAGTAATGACACGTAATGCCTTATCTGCATCAATAATCAGTTTATCGATAAATTGCATAACACCCTCCCACTTTCATTGCACACGATGCACGTTGCCTATACACATTTCCAGTGAAGCTGCCCACCGGCATCCAATGGTACAACAGTACTGTCGCCCATGACGACTTCCGATGGAATACGCCATGTTTCACGACGCAAGGTAATTGTACCTGTGTTGCGCGGTAAACGATAAAAGTCCGGCCCGTTAAAGCTGGCAAATGCCTCGAATTTATCCAGTGCCCTTGCCCGCTCAAATGCATGCAAATACAGCTCTAACCCATGTAATGCAGTGTAGCAGCCGGCACAGCCGCACGCCTGCTCTTTCGCACCCTTGGTATGCGGTGCCGAATCCGTGCCCAAGAAAAATTTCTTGCTACCGGATGTTGCGGCAGCCACCAGTGCGGCACGGTGTACTTCACGCTTTAAAATCGGCAAACAATAATAATGCGGACGAATACCGCCTTTAAAAATCTCGTTACGGTTATACAGCATATGCTGCGGCGTAATCGTCGCCGCTGTGAAATCACTTGCATGTATCACATAGTCTGCCGCATCTTTGGTCGTAATGTGTTCAAACACCACTTTCAGTTCCGGCATCGCCAATCGCAGTGGTTGCATGACCCGATCGATAAACACCGCTTCACGATCAAAAATATCTATTTCAGGATCGGTGACTTCACCGTGCACCAGCAAAGGCAGTCCGACTTCCTGCATGGCTTCCAATGTGCCATAGCATCTCTTCAGATCAGTAACACCCGCATCCGAATTGGTCGTAGCACCTGCTGGGTAGAGTTTTAACGCATGCACAAAACCGCTTGCTTTAGCACGGCGAATCTCTTCGGGTGTGGTTTTTTCCGTCAGATACAGTGTCATTAACGGCTCGAAGTCAGCACCTTGCGGCAAGGCTGCCAGAATACGCTCGCGATAGGCGCCGGCCTGCTCGGTCGTTGTTACCGGCGGTTTAAGATTCGGCATGATAATCGCACGTTTGAACTGGCTTGCCGTATGTGGCAGTACGCTTTTTAACGTCTCACCATCGCGCACATGCAAATGCCAGTCATCAGGGCGCGTTATGGTTAATACATCCGTCATGTTCTTCTCTTTAAAATAGGTAAAGTTGCCGGCAAGACTTGCGCTGGTGAAGGTTGTATTTTACCGTAGCCATGCATGGCTTTCACCATAAAAAATCCGTCAGGGCTTGATGACCCGGACGGATTTTTTATGCAAGACAAACAATCAATGTGTAATAATTTTAGCCAAGAAGTCACGTGCACGGTCCGAGCGTGGCGAACCGAAGAACTCATCTTTCGTGCAATCCTCGACGATCTTGCCCGCGTCCATGAAAATAACACGGTTGGCAACTTTTCTGGCAAACCCCATTTCATGGGTCACCACCATCATGGTCATGCCTTCTTGTGCCAAACCCACCATCACATCCAGCACTTCATTGATCATTTCAGGATCTAACGCCGAGGTTGGTTCATCGAACAACATCGCAATCGGATCCATCGACAACGCACGGGCAATTGCCACACGTTGTTGCTGACCACCTGAGAGTTGACCTGGGAACTTGTCTTTATGTGCTAAAAGCCCCACACGATCCAGATACTTCAGGCCTTTTTGCATGGCCTCCTCTTTACTGCGTCCCAACACCTTGATTTGGCCAATTGTCAGGTTTTCGCGAATCGACATATGCGGAAACAACTCGAAATTCTGGAACACCATGCCAATACGTGCACGTAATTTCGACAGGTTTGTTTTCGGGTCACCAACAGACACACCATCAACGGTAATGGTGCCTTGCTGGAACGGCTCAAGACCGTTCACCGTTTTGATCAGTGTCGATTTACCGGAACCGGATGGGCCGCACACGACCACCACATCACCTTTTTCAACATTGGTTGTGCAATCCGTTAATACCTGGAAGGTGCCATACCACTTGCTTACATTACTCAATTCAATCATTTAATTCTCCAAATTCCCAAATACCGTGCAATCGATTATTGGTTAGCGAATAATCGCAATCTTGTGCTGCAACCGTTTGACCAGTTGCGACAAGGCAAAGCACAATACGAAATACACCACGGCAACAAACATATACATCTCGACTAATCGACCGTCACGCTGTGCAACCTTGTTGGCAATTGTCACAAATTCCTGCACTGATCCCAAGACATAGACCAACGACACATCCTGGAACAAGATAATCGTCTGTGTCATCAAAATCGGCATGACTGTACGAAATGCCTGCGGCAGCACAATATTGCCCATCATTTGCCAGTAATTCATACCCAATGCATAACCGGCGGACACCTGACCACGTGGAATCGACTGGATACCCGAACGCAGGATTTCACAATAATATGCTGCTTCAAACAGAACAAACGTCACTATCGCTGCCTGGAAACCACCGATCGGAATCGGCGTACCCGCACCGGTAATCCATCCTGCAATATAGGGTACCAAAAAGTAGAACCAGAAAATCACCAGTACCAACGGTATGGAACGCATCAGGTTAACATACGCTGTTGCTATAAATGCCAGCAACTTGCTGCTGGACAAACGCATCATCGCCAGCATTGTCCCCAACACAATACCGCCAGCCATACCCCAGAATGTCAGAATCAAGGTGGTCTTCAACCCTGTCGTAATCAGGTAATACCAGGAGCGTTCGATTACATCGAAATCAAAATTATAGAACATGGTCAGTGCCCCCCTGCGCTGGTACTGCCAGTTGTAACATAACCAGGCACAGCAACGATTTTTTCCAGAACACGCGCAATTAAAATCGCAATGGCACTCACACAAATATAAATAATGGTTGCACCTGTCAACGCTTCAAATGTCTTGAAGGTAAACTCGCTCATCGAATAGGCAGCAGCAGTTAATTCGACAACGGAAATGACTAACGCGACCGAGCTGTTTTTTATGATCGCAGCAACCTCGTTGACTAGTGCCGGAGCAATAATACGAAAAGCCATCGGCAACAACACGTAGCGGTATGTCTGCACCGGTGTCAGGCCTAACGCCGAACCTGCCATGCGTTGTCCGCGGGGCAGTGCATTAATACCCGTCGTCACCTGTACGGCAACCCGTGCAGAAGTAAAGAAACCCAATGCCAGAATGGCTGTTAACAGCGGAATATCCACAATCATCGGCAAATCCTGCTTGTACCAAGCCTGAATGCCTGCCGGTAAAAAGAAATCCGGCACAACATAAAACCATAAGAACATTTGTACGATTAGCGGGATATTACGAAACAATTCAACATAGCCGTTACCGAACATCACCACCCATTTATTCTGGGTCGTACGCATCGTGCCGACTATTGTTCCCAATATGAGCGCCAACACCCATCCAAATCCTGCGACGACCAATGTCCACTTCAAGCCGATAAACAGTGTTTCCAGATATGAAACACCTACGGGTGACTCCTCCAGGAAAATACCCCAGTCCCATGTATACATAGAAAAATTACCTTTTATTAATCCAGCGTCACACGCACCCCTGTGTCGCAGAAAACAGATTCGTACGTCAATCCATTTCCATTAACAGGTTAAACCGAAACGGGGAGGAACTCCCCCCCGTTTTTCTGTTTTTATTCAAACAGAATGATTCACGACCTTTTTACTTCTTTTTCTTTTGTTGCGCTTCTGGTACTACTGCATAAGCGGAAGGCTCACCAGAGTCGGTTGGCTTAAGCATCACAGCTTTCAACGATGGGCCCATTGGCACATTCAAATTCACGCCTTTTGGTGGAATAGGAGATGTAAACCATTTCGAATAGATCTTGTTGATTTCATCTGATGTATAAACAGCAATCAGCGCATCATCAACGACCTTTTTGAATGCTTCGTCATTACGGCGCAAGATCAGACCATATGGCTCGACAGACAAGGCTTCGTCAGCAATCACATAATCACTAGGCGATTTTGAATTTGCAGCCAACCCTGCCAATAAAATATCATCCATGACGAATGCAACTGCACGATCGGTTTCAACCATCAAGAATGCTTCTGCATGATCTTTAGCAGCCAGAATGTTCAAGCCCAGCTTACGCTCACTGTTCAAACCTGTTAATTGCTTCAGATTGGATGTGCCCGAAGTAGAAACAACAGTCTTGCCTTTCAAGTCATCCAGTGTTTTGATATTGCTGGATTTCTTGGAGAGGATACGGTTTGCTGTGACAAACTCTGTCACAGAGAACGCTACTTGCTTTTGGCGTTCCATATTGTTTGTTGCCGAATCGCAAGAAATGTCTGTTGTACCATTAGAGATCAGTGGAATACGTGTAGCTGAAGTAACTGGAACCATCTTCACATTCAATTGTTTCAGACCCAGTTTTTTCTGGATCGCACTTGCGGCTTTCATACACAAGTCGATCGAATAGCCCAGATATTGTTGTTTGTCATCCAGATAGGAAAACGGAATGGACGCATCGCGCACACCTAATGTTAGCGTACCGGATTCTTTGATTTTCTTTAATGTACCTGTTAACTCTTGTGCATGTACAGAGCCCATCAATACAGTTGCGCCAACCAACAGTCCTGCTAATTTTGCTAACTTCATACTACCTCCTTAAAAATGATTTACGCAGTGAAAGGAGGCACTCTCATGAAACTACCTCCACTTCATGCGCTGACAAGGCGCAATCTTTATGCTCCTCTTATCTCATGATCGGTACAGTCAACTTACATTTTGCTGATTATATCGACCATGCCACGCTCTTACGTCGCTTCTCATACAAGATACTACATCGTTGATGAACATCATATGATTTTCGTACTTGCCAGTCTATTCCCGAAACGTAGTATGTTTCAGCAAATTGCGTGCCACACTAACACACAGGTCAAAGACTATTATGGCAAGTTGAGAATCACTTCTATTCATTAGTACACAATCAAGGATACAAACCACGCATTTCGCGCGCTTGCAAGACACGTGTACAAGCGACGATAAATGCAGCTGTACGCAAAGATACTTTCTTCTCGTCAGCCAACTGCCAAACAGCCGAGAAAGCATCCTGCATGATTTTTGTCAGGCGTAGATTGATCTCTTCTTCCGTCCAGAAAAAGCTCGAGAAATCCTGTACCCATTCAAAATAACTGACCGTCACACCACCTGCATTGGCAATCACATCGGGCACAATCAATACACCTTTATCCTGCAAAATATCATCTGCTGCCGGCGTCGTCGGACCGTTAGCACCTTCAAGAATGATTTTTGCTTTGATTAATTGTGCATTTTTTTCATTAATCTGCTGTTCCAATGCTGCAGGCACCAAAATATCGCAATCGACTGCCCAGAATTGTGCGCCATCTTTGACCTCATCACCACCAGAAAACCCTTGAACGGTGCCATTTTTTGCAACATAAGCCTGTAAAGCGACAACATCGAGCCCCGTGTCGCGTACGACCGTTGTTTTATGATCCTGGACTGCCACCACTTTTGCACCGGCCTCGGCAAACAGGCGGGCCGCCGTACCACCCACATTACCAAAACCCTGTACAGCAACACGCGCGTTGTGAATGTCGATTTTTTTATGGGCAGCCGCAGCACAGCCAACGACGAATACCCCGCGACCGGTGGCTTCCTGACGGCCCAAACTCCCACCCAATGAAATCGGTTTGCCTGTCACAACACCTGACGTGGTACTGCCTTCATTCATGGAGTACGTATCCATCATCCATGCCATAATCTGGGCATCGGTGTTCACATCTGGTGCAGGAATATCTTTAGTAGGGCCAATAATAATACCAATCTCGCTCGTGTAACGGCGCGTCACGCGCTGCAATTCACCACGGGAAAGCGTTCTAGGATCGACACGAATACCGCCTTTGGCACCGCCAAACGGCACATTGACTGCCGCATTTTTCACGGTCATCCAGGCAGACAAGGCCATCACTTCGGATAATGTCACATCCTGATGGAAACGCACCCCGCCTTTTCCAGGTCCACGGGATGTATTGTGCTGCACACGATAACCTTCGAAG
>JAATFN010000196.1 GCA_015655165.1 Betaproteobacteria bacterium
ACGCCCGTAACGGTAGTTTTGTGTGACCTGCCAGTCATTATCGAATGTATGCTGGAATTCATACCCCAGCGACACCTGACTGCGTAGATAACGGTCATAATCTTTTTCACCGAAAGAGGTACTGCGGTCGATTTTGCCGTAGGGCGTATCAATCAGCGAGCCATAGCCAGGCATGAAACCGTTGGTCGGTTTGCCTTGGTCTTTCTGGATACTCGTTAGCAAGGTCAGGTTCGTACGTGGTGTAATATCCCAGGTCAGACTTGGTGCCAGATAATAGTGATTCATATCGGTATTATGCTGTGTACCGGCATCCTGGCGCACTTGTCCGACTAAGCGGTAACGTACCGAACCATCTTCACTGGCAAAGCCACTGTAGTCACCACTGATACCACGGGTGTTCTGGGTTCCCAGAGTAAAATTGATTTCACCCTCCGGTGTCGCTTTCGGGCGTTTGGTAATCAGGTTGATCACACCACCGGATTCTGAAGAACCATACAGGAAGGAGTTTGCACCCTTGGCGATTTCAACCTCTTCAACACCATACATATCAGGTACCCAGACAAAAAAGCCTGTTTTGGAGGTCGGCGTACCATCCACTGTTAAAGAAGCATCAAAACCACGCACCTTGAACCAGTTGTCCTTGTTATCTTTACCATACAACTCGGTGAAAACACCAGCCTGATACTGTAATGCCTCGTCGACCTTACGTACCTGACGATCTGCTAAAAGAGCACCGTCAATCACTGCAAGTGTGCCTGGTGTATTGAACTGCACACCACCGACCTTGGCTGCGGAACCGACAACATTGATCGTACCGAGTTCAGTGGCCACCTGGGCAGGCGCAATACGCGACAGGGAGACGCTATTTCCCTGACGTTTAAACTGGATATTGGTATTGGCCAGCAATTGTTGCAATGCCTGATCCGGTGTCAGGTTGCCCGATACCGCGGGGGCATTCAGACCTGACACAATCGATGGAGAATACATCAATTCCAGTGAAGCCTGGCTGGCTAACTGGACCAATGCATTTGCCAGTGGCTGGGCGGCGATATTGATTTGCGCCGGTGCTGTCTGAGCATAAGACAGTGACATCGGGGCGCTTAATGCAAACAGCACCGCGATTGCCAGAGTTGTCATACCGTTTACCGCTTTGGCATGCTGTGTGTATTGATCAGCACGCATTATTGATAGTTTTTTCTTCACGAAACCACTCACTCATTTCAGATTATGTCCATTTGACGCACACTGCGTCTTTCACCATTTTTCCAAAGGTGTCTCTCGAGGTTGACTGCAAGAAAACACCCCTTATTTATATAGAGTGTTCAATGCACAAAAATCCTGAATAATTCTCAATAATTTTTTAGTTTAGTCAAAATAGCGCCCTGATCAAGCCGTATCGACGATCAAAAGTGGGCTACAAAACGAACAGGAAATAAAGGAAATTAGCGTAATACGACTAAAGTGCTGCCGTCAGGCTGGGTTCGTACTGCCACTGGCGCAATTTCCGGCAGCAAACGTAAAAAGGTGGCAGGATTGTCGATATTAAACACACCGGCGATACGCATTTTTGCGACAGCAGGATCGGTAATTGTGATGGGGTGAGTAATATAACGATTGATTTCACCAATCGCCGAGGATAACGGTGTATTGAAAAACACGACGCGCCCCTGATGCCACGCCAATACGGATGTTGCATCTGTTTTTTCAACAGCACCAGGCCCTGTTGTATCCGCCACAAACACCGTATCATTGGCTCCAAGAAGAACCTGGGCAGTTGTATCACCCTGCGTATGATTGACCTCGACGGAACCGGATATGACAGTCACACGTACATTGCCTGTATCCCGACGTACATTAAATTGCGTACCTGTCACACGTACTGTTGTCGCTCCTGTTTCAACATAAAAAGGCCTGTTCGCATCTTTGGTCACTGTAAATGTTGCCTCACCCGAAGCCAGTGTGACAATGCGTTTGTTTTTGTACAAGCGCACGTTTAATTGCGTTGCTGTATTCATGGCAATCACCGACGCATCGGGTAATGTCACCTCGCGGCGCTGCCCCAACGCAGTCGTCAAGCTGTCGTCAAACTCCGGGAAGCCTGCCACCCATTTTGGTAAAACAACCGCACCAACACCGGCAGCACACACCGTACCCAATACCCATAATGTTCGACGTCGCCCGGTATGCAAAGGCTTATGTACAGGCTCCTCGGTTAAAGCACGTAAACGTGTTACAGGTACTAATGTGGTCGCATTCCAGACACCTTGCAATACTCTGTAAGCACTGTCATTGGCCGGATCTTGTTTCCACGTTTGGAATTGCACACGCTCTTCTTCAGTCATCTGCCCGGAGCGCGCGCGCGCAAACCAGAATGCGGCAGCATCTTCGGCAGTGAACGATTCAGGAGACATCGGTTGGTTCATGGCGTGTATTTCAGGCTCTTGGCATAGATTAAAGCTGGCTGGAGTCAAACTCACGTAAGGATTGGCGCAAATGGCGCAAAGCCTGCATGATATACCTTTCAATACTATTGATCGAAAGATTTAACCGTTGTGCAATTTCTGCCTGAGAATACCCTTCCAGACGATGCCAGATATAAGCCTGACGACATTTTAACGGTAATTGTGCCAATGCTTTTTCCATTGCTTCGGCAAGCTTGGTCGCACGAATACTGCTTTCGGGGTCTTGCAACAGCGGATGGTCTTCTTCTGCCAGATCGTCCAATGAGACAAATTGGTCATGGTGATGACGACGCACTTTTCCCATCAAACTGTTCTGGCTTGCCTGATACAGATAGGCGTTGGGATTGTCGATATCGCTTTGTGTGTTTTTAACTATACCCATGACAGCATCTTGTACCGCGTCCTCGGCATCCTGCACATTGGGATGCCGTTTTGCCCACGCCCCAAGCATCCCGCGATAATACGCGAGCCAGCTTTTTTCCAATAGAAAGGGACGAGACATAAAGGTACAACATCAATCTATAAATGAGAATCGTTTAATTGTGAAGCATACAGCACTTTTAATCAAATTGTGTACTTTGCTGTAAAACTACTCTACATCGACTGTGGGTACCTTTTTAGCGCCGAGTTTGATCAATGGCATATAACGCACTATCCAGAAACTGATGATACATACCACCACCAACAATGCGATACCGCTGTGAATGGCCGCTACCAATGCCGTGCGCGCCTCTTCCAGTAAAAGCGAGCCATTTTGACCAACCTTGAGCATTTGTGCCAATAAAACCGACTGGATGTCGTGATTGACCAGTACATCCGGATCACTCAGTTCTTTTACCCACTGCGATGCATGCTGCCTCTCTAAAGCCTGCTCCACACCACTTGTATACAAACGGTTAATCAACACACCACAAATAGCAGTGCCCAACATGCCGCCGATCATACGCAACGATTGCAGCAATGCTGTGGCAATACCCAAATATTCGCGTGCTGCAGTTTGCTGGGTAAATACGGTCAAGTTCGGCATTACAAGACCCAAACCCAACCCCCCTGTCAACATGACAAACAACGTAAACAAATACGATGTATCACGCTCTAGCATCATGACACCCAAACAGCATACAGCGAGTAATATCACCCCGGCATAAAGCATCCTATTCGGGTTACGAAGACGCACCACAATACGGCTGTTGAAGATACTGGCTACGGTAATACAGACAACTAGTGGCGTAATCAACACACCAGCTTCCCGTGGCGACAGACCAAAGCCTGCCTGAAATAGTAATGGCGTATACATCAGCAAACCAAACATCACAAAACCCAGCAGCAAAGACAAGATAAACAGGACTGCAATCGGTTTGTGTCGCAACATATCGATTGGTACGATGGGCTGCTCGACAACTTGCTCCCATTTCCACAACACGAAAAATCCACCCACTGTCACCACAAACAACATGATCACCCAAGTCGATAAACCTTCTTTGGGTAGCATTTCCACAAGTAACTGCAGACTGCCCAAAGCCACAGCAATCAATACGGCGCCAAACCAGTCAATTTTGATTGTACCGGTATGCGTATTGTGTCGGATATAGGGCAAAAAACGCCAGACAAAAAACAACGACAAAAGTCCAATAGGTAAATTGACAAAGAACACCCAGCGCCAACCCCATGATTCAGTTAAAAAACCACCTAAAGAAGGTCCAACTGCATTACCAATACCGTAACCGACACTCATCACAACCTGCCAGCGCAGACGTAGTTTCGCGTCGGGGAATAAATCGGCAATACTGGCAAATGCGGTTCCGACAAGCATGCCGCCTCCGATCCCCTGCAATGCACGGGCCAACACAAGAAACAGCATGCTATTTGCTGCACCACACAGTAAAGAGGCTGTGGTAAAAAGAATAATGGAGGCAATGACAAATGGTTTGCGCCCGAAGTAGTCCCCGAGGCGCCCGAAAATCGGCACGGTGATTACAGACGTTAACAAATAGGAAGTCGCCACCCACGCATACAGATCGAATCCTCGCAACTCAGCCACAATCGTCGGCATGGCAGTTCCTACCACTGTTTGATCGAGTGCGACTAGCATCGTCACAAAACACACACCCAGCATAGCCAGTAAGGATGCCCTAAACGGTAAAACCTGCCCCTCGGAATGAGGAGCCTCTTGACGCGGTACCATCTTTTTTACTTTCTGCCCGAATACTTCTTTGACGGCTTATCTTGATGTCTTCATTTTAACAAGTGCAAGGAAAATCAACATCAACCACCAGCGATTGTCATGCTTTCAATCAGAATTGAACCTGTTTCCTTGGTACCACGAATCAACGTATCGTTACCAATGCCAATAATCTGTGCCAGCATGTCTTTCATATTGCCGGCAATCGTGATTTCCTCGACCGGGTACTGGATCACGCCCTTCTCGACCCAATAGCCCGAAGCACCGCGCGAGTAATCTCCGGTGACATAGTTGACGCCTTGTCCCATCAATTCGGTCACCAGCAAACCTGTACCCATTTTCTCCAGCATACCTTTAAAGGTGTCGGCTGCAGTCGTCAGTGACGACGTCAATGTCAGATTATGCGAACCACCTGCATTACCGGTCGTTTGCATGCCCAGTTTGCGTGCCGAATAGCTTGAGAGGAAATAGCCCTGCACCACCCCGTCTTTGACCACATCGCGACGATGGGTTTTAACCCCCTCGTCGTCAAAGGGGGCAGAGCCCACAGCACCGATGACATGCGGGTCTTCCAGTAACTGGATATGTGGTGCAAAGACCTGTTTACCCAACGTATCCAGCAAAAATGTGGATTTACGGTATAACGCACCACCTGATACTGCCTGAACAAACGCACCTAAGATACCTGCTGCCAACGGTGCTTCAAACAGCACCTGGCACTTGCGGGTGCTTAATTTTCTGGCATTCAAACGCGCTAAGGCACGTTCTGCCGCATAGCGGCCGATTGACTCGGGAGATGCCAGCTTTTTAGGGTCGCGTGCCGATGAATACCAGTCATCACGTTGCATATTGGCGCCCTTGCCTGCAATGGGCGCAACCGAAATCGTATGCCGGGAAAACGGATAACCACCAATAAAACCGCGGGAATTGGCCGATACAAAGTGTGATTGCTGGGCGTAAACCCCTGCACCTTCACTGTTGGTAATGCGTTTATCGACGGCAAATGCAGCATCTTCACAGCGTGTGGCTAAAACTACCGCCTCCTCTGTGGTGATGTCCCATGGCGTATAAAGCTGCAAATCACGGGGATTTTTTTCCAGTTGATCTTCATCTGCCAAGCCTGCACAATCGTCAACCGAGGTAAATTTGGCAATATTGTAGGCAGCCTCAACCGTTTCTTTTAACGATTGTTGAGAAAAATCCGACGTACTGGCATTACCCCGACGGACGTTCCTGCCTTCGCCCAGGTAAACGACAACCCCGATACCCTTGTCGCGGTTTTGCTCGATAGTCTCGATACTGCCCTTTCTGACCGCCACAGACAGGCCACATCCTTCACTGATATCTACTGCGGCATCAGTCGCTCCCTGTTCGCGGGCATACCGCAACACATCCTGCGCCAATTGTTTTAATTGGTCCTGACTGTAGGTAAATATACTATCGCTCATAGAGGTGTTTTTTTCTGTAGTCGTATAAAACGGTTATGATAGCAGTCGTTTAGCTTTTTTATGCACACTATGCCAAATCCCAACAGAGGTTCATGCGGATTCCAATCCAACGAATTTGAACAAGAATGCGAGCGCCCATCGAAATCGCAGTTAAAACGCGAGATGA
>JAATFN010000012.1 GCA_015655165.1 Betaproteobacteria bacterium
CGATTCGCTTTGTACCGCCGTCACACGGTAGTGAAACGATCCTTGTTCGTTAATCGTACCGGTAAAGACCGCGTCCCCCGTTTGTTTTTGTACAGGCATGCTTTCACCAGTAATCGGTGCCTGGTTGATTGTGCTTTGCCCGTTGATGATGACGCCGTCCAATGGCAGGCGTTCACCCGGTTTGATACGCACGATTGTCTCTAAAGCTACCTGTTTGGCTGGCACTGTTGACCACCCTGATGGCGCTGACGGATCCTGAATGGTTGCAGTGTCGGGCGACAAGGCCAGCAAGCCGGAAATGGCATTACGGGCCCGGTCAAGCGACAATGCCTCAATCATTTCGGCAAGTGTAAAGAGCACGATGACCATGGCAGCCTCTGGCCATTGTCCTATGATGGCCGCGCCAATGACTGCAACAGACATCAGGAAATTCATGTTCAATGACAGATGACGCAATGCGATCCAGCCTTTTTTGAGCGTACCCAGTCCACCTAACAAAATAGCCAGCACAGCTAAAGTGATGACTGTGATGCTGGTGTCGGTACCTGTACGCCAGGCAACGATTTCCGCACCGATTGCTGCCACACCGGCAGCCCCGACCATTACCCACTTACGTAATGGAATACTAAAGTCCGGCATATCCTCATTGAATGCCGATGCGTCTAACGAGTCGGATTTGACTTTGGGTGCCATATCGATGGCACTTAATGTTGACACCAATAGATCAATTGACGGTAAGTGATGTTGTACGGTCAGCTCGCGTCCCAGCAGGTCGAACTGCATGTCGACGACACCATCCATCGGTGTTAATTGTGCACGGATCAACTTCTCTTCTGTCGGGCAATCCATTTTCTGGATGAAGAAGACCGCTTCTTCTGCGTTTGCCGCTGCAGCAGACTTGGTTTGCGGTGCCGTAGCAATGTGATCATGACTGTGGTCATGACCATGATTTTCATGATGATGGTCATGATCATCGTCATCGTGCTCATGCTCATGTGTACAGTTGCAAGCCATTGTTGTGCTCCTTCTTATCGAATTGCCTGTTTGTATACCCATACTACTTAAAATAGCCAAAGCAAGCCGTAAAGCAGTATTTCATAAATTAATGTATATTAAAAACCTTGAAGTGACTACAGGGTCAAGTCACATATCCGCTTATTGAATGGAGATCGTCATGGCGGCATTAAAAATTGGCGAATTGGCAACATTAACGCATTGTCCGGTCGAGACAATCCGTTATTACGAGCGTTTGTCGCTTTTACCGGAACCTGTACGATCCCGAAATAACTACCGCTTGTACGGCGAGTCGCACGTCGAACGATTACAATTTATCAGGCATTGCAGATCACTGGATATGACGTTAGATGAAGTACGGGAGTTATTGTTGTTTCGTGATGCACCTGAAGACAATTGCATGAAAGTTAACACACTGCTTGAGAAACATATCGAGCATGTGGCGCAACGTATTACCGAACTGCAAGGATTGCAGCAACAGTTGACCAGTTTGCGTGCCTTATGCGACAGCAAGCAAACAACCGAACATTGCGGCATTTTGTTGGGACTGGCCAATATGCCTGACGAGTTGCAACCGGCCAATTTAGGCACCCATCAAGGTGGGTGTCATTAATAAAGGGAAAAAGTAATGATCACGTTTACTGTGAATGATATGACGTGCGGCCATTGTGCTGCAACGATTACGAAAGCTGTCCAGGCAGTCGACAGCCATGCTACTGTCAACGTCAGGCTCGACAGCAAGCGGGTTGAGATCAACAGTGGACAAACACCGGAGGTGTTGGCAGAAGCGATTACCGATGCAGGTTATACACCTGTTGTGGTGTAATACAAAGTTGTCTTTGCCTGACTATTTGGACAGAAGACGCATGGCGTCTTCCAGTCCGTCCAGCGTCAACGGCACCATACGTTGGTCCAGCAAGTCTTGCAACATGCCAGTAGACTGACTGAATTGCCAGTAGCTTTGTGGTTGCGGGTTGAGCCACACATAATGGGGGAACTGCCGGGTAAAACGCTGTAGCCAGACAGCGCCGGCTTCTTGATTGTTAAAGTCGATCGCACCACCGGCAGCGTGTATTTCATACGGGCTCATCATCGCGTCTCCCACAAAGATCAGGCGGGTGTCGGGTGGATATTTGTTCAATATATCCCAGACAGAAAAGCGTTCGGTGAATCGTCTGGCATTGCTTTGCCAGAGATAGTCATACACACAGTTATGGAAATAGAAAAAATCCATCTGTTTGAATTCGGCACGCGCTGCTGCAAACAGTTGTTCTGTATGCATGATGTAATCATCCATGGAACCACCCACATCCATTAACATCAGTATGTTGATATTGTTTTTACGCGGTGCACGCAGTCGTATATCAAGATACCCTGCATTGTGTGCCGTGGCGTGAATGGTGTCGTCCAAGGCAAGTTCGTCAGGCGCACCGGTACGTGCGAATTGGCGCAGACGACGCAATGCCATGGCCATATTGCGCGTATCCAACTGTTGCGTGCCATCATAGTCTTTATACAGGCGTTGTTCCCAGACTTTGACTGCCCGACGTTGTTGGCTTGTGCCACCAATACGGATACCGTCCGGATGAAATCCGCTGTTGCCGAATGGTGATGTACCACCGGTACCGATCCATTTATTTCCGCCTGCATGACGTGCTGTTTGTTCTTGCAGCAACTCGGCTAGCCGCGCCAATAATTTGTCCATGCCCAAAGGACCCAACTGTGCTTTTTGTGCATCGGTTAATGTGCGTTCAAGTGCATTGCTTAACCAGTCCCCGGGGATGTCTTTTACTTGATCAATCCGTATTTGCGTGTCGGCATAAAACTGCCGGAACACCTGATCGAATTTGTCGAAATGGATTTCGTCTTTCACCAGCGCCATGCGTGAAAGGTAATAAAATTCCTGTACGGAATTTGCTTGCTTGTTGTGGATGAGTAACGCCAGCAGTGTGATCAATTCCGGTATCGTGACCGGTATGCCATGCTGGCGCAGTGCGAGGAAGAGGTCGATAAACACAGGGGTTACATGCCCAGTTTATAGTGCAGATGACGTTTGACGGTTGGCCACTCGCCATCGGTAATCGAGAACACGACGGTATCCCTTAACGATCCGTCAGCCATGCGCATATGCTGACGTAAAACGCCGTCCTGTTTGGCACCCAAACGGGCAATGGCAGCACGTGACTGCTGGTTCATCCAGTGTGTGCGGAATTCGACAGCGATGCATGACAGTGTTTCAAATGCATGGGTTAGCAACATCAGTTTGCATTCGGTATTGATCAGTGTACGCTGTGCGCTCGCAGCCATCCAGGTTGAACCGATTTCAACACGCCGGTTTACCGCATCGATATGCATATAGGTTGTCATGCCGCACAGTGTGCCGGTGTCATTTCTGCGCACGACAAAGGCAAGCATGCTGCCTTTTGCCTGAAGATCGAGGCGTCTGGCGATTTCTGCCTGCATGCCTTCGGGCTTGGGAATGCTGGTATACCAGAGTTTCCACAAGCTGCCGTCAGATACCGCTGCAATCAATGCATCATGATGCTCGAACGTTAATGGTTCCAGTGTCGCATGCTGGCCTGTTAACGTGATGGGGTGCAGTAATGGCATGGTGATATCCGATATCAAAATGAAAACAGCATTAATGTTTTTTTAGTAATTGTACGTCTTGTTCGTTTTTCAGGAGCGCACCATGCAG
>JAATFN010000107.1 GCA_015655165.1 Betaproteobacteria bacterium
AGCAGTCAGATTTTTTCCAATTTGGCGATACTCAAGTCAAGCAATTTCATACCGAACTTGCCAAAGTTGATATGGGCACGGCTCGTACTACCACTACCCTCAATATTGACAATCACCCCTTCACCGAACTTCGCATGGGCTACAGATTGTCCTACGCGCCAACTATTGCCTTGTTGATTAAAGCTTTGTCCGATCTTATTGACACCTGCCTCGGGCGTATCAACCCAAGCTGCTTTGGGACGAGCGAACCAGTCATGCGTTTGTACTTTGGCTGACAGCCACTTCAATGATGCTTCCGGTAATTCGTCCAAAAAGCGCGAGCGCATGTTATAACGCATCTGGCCATGCAGCATTCTTGTTTGCGAGAAGCTCATAAACAGGCGTTTACGGGCACGGGTAATTGCGACATACATCAGACGACGTTCTTCTTCAACACCACTGTCTTCATTCGCACTGTTTTCATGCGGAAACAATCCTTCTTCAAGACCGGTAATAAAGACACCATCAAATTCCAGACCTTTAGCAGAGTGTACAGTCATTAACTGCAATGCGTCCTGCCCTGCCTGTGCCTGATTGTCACCTGCCTCTAAAGATGCATGGGACAAAAATGCAGACAACGGCGACATCAACGTTGCAAGCGCGGCATCGGCATCAATAATTTCAGTCCCGTCTCCTGTCACAATGGCGGGTGCCCCCCCGGCTTGCGACTGTGGACCAAGAAATGCCGGTGCATCAACTCCAAAGCCTTCTTCGGACACAAAGAGGGTTGCCGCATTGACCAATTGCTCCAGATTTTCGACACGATCGGCCCCTTCCTTTTCCGCACGGTAGTGCGCGATCAAGCCACTAGCGTCCAGCACCACCTGTACCATTTCCGACAATGGTAAATGCTGCGACTCGAAACGTGCGCTTTCAATCAAACGAATAAATGCGCCCAGCGAGGCACCTGCTTTGCCTGTCACATAGGGGACTGCCGCATATAAAGAAATCCCATACTGGCGTGCAGCATCCTGGAGTTGTTCAAGGGACTTCGCACCAATGCCGCGGGTCGGGAAATTCACCACCCGTAAAAAAGCCGAATCATTGTGCAAATTATCCATTAACTGCAAGTAGGCAATCGCATGCTTGATTTCTGCCCGTTCGAAGAAGCGCTGCCCGCCATACACACGATATGGAATGCCACAGGAGAACAAAGCATGCTCGATCACACGTGACTGTGCATTCGAGCGATAAAGAATCGCCATTTCGCTGCGCAGCCAACCTTGACGGATCAAATCCTGTACTTGCTCGATAATCCATTGTGCTTCTTGCAAATCACTACTGGATTCATAGATGCGGATTTGTTCGCCATGACCGGCATCCGTACGCAAGTCTTTACCCAGACGTTTACTGTTATGCGCAATCAACACATTGGCCGCATCCAGAATATAGCCATATGAACGATAGTTCTGTTCAAGCTTGATCAGATTCTCGACATGAAATTCACGTTCGAAGGCCAGCATGTTTCCCACATTGGCGCCACGAAACGCATAAATACTCTGGTCATCATCACCGACAGCGAACACGGCACCTTGCTGGCCTGCCAGTAGTTTTAGCCATTTATACTGTAAATCATTGGTATCTTGAAACTCGTCGACCAGAACATGTTTGAAACGTGCCTGATAATGTTCCCGTAATGGCTGGTTATGCAACAGCATCTCATACGTTCTTAGCAATAATTCGGCAAAATCAACAACACCTTCACGCTGGCATTGCTGCTCATACAATGCATACAATTCGACAAACTTGCCGTTGAAGTCATCATGAACATCGACATCTTTAGCACGTAAACCCTGATCTTTGGCGCTATTGATAAAGTACATCAAATTACGCGGAGGATATTTCTCGTCATCGATATTGTTCGCTTTCAACAGGCGCTTAATCACTGACAACTGGTCTTGCGAATCCAGAATCTGGAATGTTTGCGGCAATCCTGCATCACGGTGATGCGCACGTAACAGGCGATTGCACAATCCGTGAAAAGTCCCCACCCACATGCCACGTGTATTGATCGGCAACATCGCCGACAACCGTGTCAGCATTTCTTTTGCGGCCTTATTAGTAAAGGTCACGGCCAGAATGCCGGCCGGGGAAATTTGTCCGGTCTGGATCAACCAGGCAATACGTGTGGTCAGCACACGTGTTTTACCCGAACCCGCACCCGCTAGAATCAAAGCGGACTGCGCCGGTAAGGTGACAGCTGCAAGCTGCTCGGGGTTTAAGTTGTGGAGGAGATTTTGCATACCGCCATTATAGAACGTCTAGCCCACATTCGATCACTGCCCGTATACGGATATTCTTCATCGTCTGACAAGTATGAGTACCGGATATCCAATATAGCCCGCCGGTACTGACTACTAGGCTTTTTTAGCTCCAATATGACGATAAATCCATATCTATACATCATAGGAGTCATCTATTTGAATGATGATGTTCCCAATTCACACAAATTGGTTATCACAACACACTTGATTCTTGGACCATTATCAAACCTATTGGTTGGTCAGGCAACTTAATTATTATCACCGAACCAACTTCTACATTCCCCATGCATGTTTTTTATAAAACCATTGAAGATTTTTGACCGCTTTCAAAGGTTTTATCTTTGTTTTTTACAATATAAGGAATTTGCCGGACATTCTGGACTCCTATTAATAACAAATACTGAGCGCATCTGCTTGTTAACTTTTATGATGATAGGAAAAAAGGAATGCTAAAGCATAAAATCACGCGTACATTTGCCATCACTGCAACAATTTTCTGTCTTGTGTTTCCGGGTTCTAGCACGGCTCAGAAAAAATGGGGGCCAACCGGTATTG
>JAATFN010000330.1 GCA_015655165.1 Betaproteobacteria bacterium
ATGGGTGATCCGCTGGGATTTTATCGCCAACAGGGCTTGAATGTCACATTGAATAAAGTTGCAGGGTGGGCATTAATCCGTGACAAGATGATCAATAAAGAGCTCGACGCATCCCAGTTTTTATCGCCGATGCCATTGGCCATGTCGATGGGTGTTGGTAGTAATCCAGAACAAATGCGCATTGCATCGATGCAAAATATTAACGGGCAAGCGATTACATTACATCTCAAACACAAAGACAAGCGCGACCCCAAACAATGGAAAGGGTTCAAGTTTGCGATCCCGTTTGAATACTCGATGCACAACTTCCTGTTGCGCTACTATCTGGCTGAATATGGCCTGGATCCGGATCGAGATGTACAAATCCGTGTCACACCACCAGCGGAGATGGTAGCCAACCTGCGTGCAGGCAATATTGACGGATTCCTGGGGCCTGATCCATTTAACCAGCGTGCAGTCTATGACGATGTAGGGTTCATTCACATTCTTTCCAAAGAAATCTGGAATGGGCATCCATGTTGCGCATTCGGCATGTCGGAAAACTTTGTCAAACAAAATCCGAACACATTTGCTGCCTTGCTGCGTGCCGTACTGACAGCGTCTGCCATGGCGCGTGTTCCTGCAAACCGTTCATTGGTCGCCAAAGTGATCTCTCCGGCTGCCTACTTGAATCAACCGGAAACAGTTGTACAACAAGTCTTGACCGGTCGTTTTGCAGATGGTTTGGGTAATGTGCAAAATGTCCCTGATCGGGCAGATTTTGATCCTGTACCGTGGGATTCAATGGCAGTCTGGATACTAAGCCAGATGAAGCGTTGGGGATATATCAAAGGCCAGGTTGACTACAAGGCGATTGCCGAGCGCGTTATTTTATTGGCAGATGTTAAAAAAACCATGAAAGAACTCGGGCAAGCAGTTCCTGAAGGAGGATATCGCAAGCACACGATCATGGGTAAAGAATTTGATGCGCAAAAGGCAGATGCTTATGTCAACAGTTTTGCCATCAAACGGAGTGCCTGATGCCTAAAAAAGCAAGTCGTTGGCATTCAAGTCTGATTTCTGTCATTTTGCTCGGCATGATTTTATTGAGTTGGCATATCTGGACGACAGACAGTTCTGTTGATACGGATGCGTCGGGAAAAAAAGATGAATATGCTGAATTAATGGGCAATAGTGCGAATACCAAAAAAACGAATGGTTTTCCTGGTTTGGCTGAAATGGGTGCCACAATTAAAAAGGAGTTATCCCATCCGTTCTACGATAATGGGCCCAACGACAAGGGCATCGGTATCCAGCTCGGTTATTCATTAGCGCGGGTCGGATTGGGTTTTATTATTGCAGCAGTCGTGGCGATTCCCTTGGGTTTTTTATTGGGCATGTCACCGTTAATGCAGCGTGCGCTAAACCCGTTCATCCAGATTCTAAAGCCTATTTCACCATTAGCCTGGATGCCATTGGCGCTTTATACCATCAAGGACTCTTCGGTATCCGGCATCTTTGTGATTTTTATCTGTTCGGTCTGGCCCATGTTGATGAATACAGCATTCGGTGTGGCATCGGTACGGCGTGACTGGCTCAATGTTGCCAAAACACTGGAAGTGAATGCATGGCGCACAGCATTTCTGGTGATTTTACCGGCTGCAGCACCCACAATTCTGACTGGCATGCGTATTTCCATGGGGATTGCATGGCTTGTGATTGTTGCCGCAGAAATGTTGGTCGGTGGCACAGGCATTGGTTATTTCGTCTGGAACGAATGGAACAATCTATCGTTAACCAGCGTGATCTTTGCAATTTTAGTGATTGGCGTTAGCGGAATGATCCTGGATATGATCTTTGCCAGATTGCAAAAACTCGTCACCTACACTGAATAAAAGATTGGATGAGCACGATGGAAGCAGCATTTCTGACAGTGGAAAATCTGAATAAACGCTATTCGGAAACAGGCCCACCTGTATTTGATCATGTGTCGTTTGGCATCAACAAAGGGGAGTTTGTCTGCATTATCGGCCACTCCGGCTGCGGTAAAACAACCATTTTGAATGTATTGGCAGGCCTGGAAGAGCCTACTGAAGGTGTTGTCATCATGGATCAGCGCGAAGTCAAAGGACCAAGCCTGGATCGTGGCGTGGTGTTCCAGAGTCATGCATTAATGCCGTGGTTTACGGTACTGGGCAATGTCACCTTTGCTGTACGTTCCAGATGGCCTGACTGGAACAGGAAAAAAGCCGAAGCCTATGCACAGCGCTTTATTGAGATGGTCGGCTTAAAAGGTGCCGAGCATAAAAAACCATCCGAACTGTCGGGAGGAATGAAGCAACGTGTCGGTATTGCCCGGGCATTTTCGATTGAACCGAAAATGCTGTTGATGGATGAGCCTTTTGGTGCACTGGATGCGTTAACACGTGGTGTCGTCCAAGACGAATTGCTCAAGATTTGCAGTGCGACCAACCAGACCGTCTTCATGATTACACATGATGTTGATGAGGCCATTTTGCTCGCCGACAAAATTTTTCTGATGTCTAACGGTCCACGTGCCCGCATTGCAGAAATTGTTGTCAATACGATGCCTAAAAGCCGTACCCGCGAAACAATGCATCATGATCCGCAGTTCTATCGTATTCGTAACCATTTGGTCGATTTTCTGGTGAACCGTTCCAAACGGATTCAAACAGAAAGTGAGTCGTCACAGCAAACCATGCCACTTGTTGTCAGACCGGGTATGGAAGAGGGCAGTATGACATTGCCATCGTCATCTTTTTCACAAGCAATTGCTTGATTTTTATCTTATCTACGAGGGTTTTATGGATCGTCACTTAGTTACACAAAAAATTATCTCTGCCAAAGTCAAAAACAAAATGACCTGGGCTGGCATTGCCGCAAATTTTGATCAAAGCATCGAGTGGGTGACTGCTGCATTGCTGGGGCAGATGACATTAAATGCCAAACAGGCTGTGATTGCCCAGGAGTTGTTTGCACTGACTGACGAAGAAACTGCCTGGCTACAAATTGTGCCTTATAAAGGCTCGTTGCCGACACCTGTGCCGACAGACCCGCTCATCTACCGTTGGTATGAAATTGTCAGTGTCTATGGTACAACAATCAAATAACTCATCCATGAAGAGTTCGGTGACGGTATCATGAGTGCGATTGATTTCAAAATGGATATCCAGCGCCAGGCCGATCCGGCAGGGGACCGTGTCAATGTTGTATTAAGCGGCAAATTTTTGCCATATAAAACC
>JAATFN010000287.1 GCA_015655165.1 Betaproteobacteria bacterium
CGTGATTCTTTTTGCAATAAATTTCTTGAAATTTTCGAGTTCCCAATTGATTGGAACTCGTTTAAGCACTCCTGTCTCTTTAATATTATTGATGGTGTCTACCATCCAGAAACGGGTGTCGTTTGCTGGTATAGCTTCTCCACTCGTACAGGAAAATTCCGATTTTGTGCATGTATCCGCATCCAGATGTGGTTGAACGACACCCGATGGTCCAGGCTGGTTCCAGGATTCATTACTATGCTGAGAAATTGTTTGCGGATATCTTATCGGTGAAGCGGGTGCTGTCAAATTCGCACCAAACACTTTAGGTGGTAAAAATAAACGGGTAGTGTTGTTACGATCCACAATAGGAATGACACCTAATGGCACCATTGGTGCTTCACCGACCGGAACAACTGACCAGGATGGTCCTGAGCTTGTGTGGTCATATGCTTGCGGTGTGATGACGACATTCCATCCATATGGAGGCGCCTGCATACTTGTATTTTGAGGCAGAGATGTCTCTGAATGATTGTCGTGATTATGTCTGAAAGGAACAACCGCCATTGGATGATCAGCGGATGCCGGAATAATGCCCAGTGGCATACCTTGTTCAGGAGATGGGATCAATCCTAAAGGTCCACCAACCAAGGGGAACGGAGACAAATCAATAGGATGTATGATGCTGTGTTGTAAAGTTTCATTTGATGTGCTGTTCGGGTATGTATGGATAGGCAGTGGCACCGATGCCAGAAAATCGTCATTGGTAGTGTGATATTGTGGTGCGATGGCATTGTCATCAGGGAATTCGATATCGCCAATTTGATTGGCGATTTCTTTGGCAACGTCATCGGGAATGCTGTCATTATCGGATGTATCGTGTTTGACAATATGATGTACACCTTCTTTATGTTCGCTGCCCTGTTCGGTGAGCAGACCGTCATGACGCATATCGAAGTCGTCGGCCTTTAGCATGACTTCGCCATAATCTTTGACACCAACACCGGACTCTGTACCGATCAAACGGATTTTATTGGCATACATGCCACCCAGTTCGGCGACATCCAGTGCCACGACAGGATGGGTTTCTTTACCGTCGATTTGCCGCAATGCCATGTGTGCATACGCGACCTTGTTGTTGCCGGTTGCCATGGTGAGTTCTTTTGCCCAGATTTGTGCATTGACCCTGATGCTGCGCGCGATAATGTCTGTTTGGCGCGAAGCCCTGTCTTGCATGCCTTTCCCTTCAAAATCAATTTGTCCGCCTGTCACCCGGAATGTATCTAAACTACCTGTACTGCCAAAGGCCGGTGTGCCTGTTGTCAGCATGGTTCTACTGACATTGATCATTGTTAATCCATTGACGGAAATACCATTCGGATTACTGATGACGACATCCGCTTTTCTACCGGCAACTTCAATTGCGCCATTCAAAAAGCTTTTCTGGTTACTGACAACTTCATTGAGGATAATGTTGGCAGGGCCGCTATGGGCAAGATTGGGGTTGCCGGAAATTTCCTTATGTAATTGCGTATTGGCATTATTTTTATTATTGGAGAGGATGATGCCACTTTGATCAACGTTGAATTGTTTGTATTGATTGTGGGAGACACTAGCCTGATTGGGTGTGGCGATTTGTATAACAGCTGCTCCTCTTTCCGGGGCAACAATGGTCGGTTTTTTGCTTGCAGGTGCAATAGGGCTGGCTGTCACTTGTGAATAGGCCACTGGATGATGAACGATACCTGATACGACACAGGCAATCATCGTTGTACAGAATAAAAATGGCCGTACGCAAAGAGGTATCGGCATATGAAGTAAATCTTGCATAGCAGTTTTCATTAACGATTTATAGGGGGTTCAGTGTAGAAATGAAGCCTGATGCTTGCTATGGGATCAATCAGAATTATTTCGTCCGGAAATACTGTGTTGACGTTGATGTTGTTACTTTTTGGGGTATAGCCACCGGCATGCGTACGATATGACATAAAGTACAATCATGTCGTACTGTGGCATTAGAATTCATCTTTTGGTTTGGGTGAGACTGTCCCCGGTGATCCGCTTCGAATTGGGATTAAGCGTAGTCCTGTAATGCGTTGTTGCGCGTTGTCGAAGACTGTTTCCAGTGTCTGTCCATGAAAGTCGCTGGTGGCGGTGATGATACCTGAACCGATTGGTGTTGCAAGTAACCTTCTTGCTTCGTTGATATTGCCCTGTGCAATATTCATCAGCATCATGATTTCTCTTGTACGTGCCGGATTGACCTGGCTATCGTCTCCGAAATGGTTTAGATAATGCAAAATTGTTGGTGATTGATGAAATATGTCCAGATAGTTGGATGTATCCCAATAACGATACGCGTGTTGCACCGTATGATGTGACGTGATCAATGTCGAGTTTGTCGGTGTGACATTGGCCTGAGCTATTGGTAAGGTAGGTGTTGTGGTGTGTGGTGTAATTCGTACCACACGAAGATTAGGCGGAAAATAAAACCCGACATTTTTGCTATACGGGTTAAAAACGGGAATAATGCCAAGCGGCATCGTATCGCGTTTGCCCGGTACAACATACCATTGTTTGTGTTGTGACTGGTTAAATGGCATATGGATATACCATTTGTTGGATGGTCTAACCGGCGGGTGCACTTGTGTTGATGGTCCCGGTTGTGGTGATTGCGCATCCGGAAAGCGCGTTACACCAATGTAAGGTGCCCCTGATGTCGATGGTGTAATACCTAGCGGTGCGCCAGGCTGTGGTGAGGGAATGATACCGAACGGACCACCGACTAGGGGCATTGGCGTCACGTCGATTTTTTGGCGCTTGTTGGCGGGCAGTTGTGCTTGCAGATCATTATCGGTTAATACCGGTAATGTGTCAGACGATGTTGTCTGTCCTTGTAACGATGCAAGTATCGTCGAGTCGACTGAAGAAATGCTGACGTCGGATAAGTCTGTATCGTTGATTGGTGGTCTTGGCATTTCCGGAAAATTGTCATCATCACTGCTACTTTTATTTCCGCTGTCAGGTGGCGGTGTATCGGTATTTCGTTTGATGCGACTCGGGCGCTCGATGTTTGTCTCGATCTGTCCATTGTCGCCAACTTGAAAGTCTTCGGCAAAGAGGGACACTTCGCCATAGTCTTTCACACCGACACCGCTTTCTGTACCGATCAAATGGATTTTATTGGCATACATACCGCCTAATTCGGCAATATCCAATGCGACAACTGCATTCTTTTCTGTTCCGTTTATGGCCTTGACCTTCAGTGTGTTGTAGTTAACGGTATTGTTGCCTGTGATGGCATGCAGTCGCTCGCCCCAGACACGGGCATTGATGCTGATATTGCGGGCAATGATGTCGGTCTGTGTGGCGCCAAGATCTTTTAAGCCGTTTCCGGTAAATGTAATTTGACCTCCTGTTACACGCAAATGATCCAGACTACCCGAACCACCAAAAACAGGCCTGCCAGTCGTCAGTGTCGTTCGGGACGCATTGATTGTACTCATGCCATCGATGGTAATGCCGTTCGGGTTACTGATGACGATGGCGGCTTTTTGGCCGGCAACTTCGATGGGGCCATTTAAACGGCTGTACTGTGTACTGACGACTTCATTGATGATGATATTGGCCGCTTTGCCGTTGGCAAGATGGGGATTACCTGCAATTGCACCATGCAACTGTGTTGTTGCCTGTGCGGCATTATTGGAAAGAATCGCGCCTTCACGGCCGATATTGAATTGCTGGAACTGGTTGTGCGATACACCCTGATTGTTGGGCGAGACAATGTGTACAACCGGTGCACCGCGTTCGGGTGCGATGACCTGGGCTTGTTGACTGTGTGGGGCAGGCTGGTGGCTGATGATTTGCGCCAGACATATCTGGGATGACCACAAGAACGTCGTGGCACATGCGAACCTTGTTAACCTAAGCCGCAAGCGCCGATGCATAAAAGCATGTTGATAGTCGCCTTTCAAATTTCCCATGGCTGTCCTTAAAAAATAAAAGATTGGCAAAGTGGCAAGTAGTGTAGAAAAGAATAGCGTGACTAAGATATGAGAAAACTCTCATTAGTGATGACGCTGATGGGAGAGGTATCTGGCTAAAGATTTTTTAGAGAGGTGTATGATGTGCTTGACCTTCCCATTATGGGAATCTTTAGAATACTGATTGAAACATTGTTTTTTAAGGATGAATGATGGCGTTAGCTACTGTGAATGGTACGGCTGCACACAATGTCAGATTGCAAATTGGCGGTATGACCTGTGCGTCGTGTGTTGCACGCGTGGAAAAAGCATTAAATGCAGTACCGGGTGTCACCAATGCCAGTGTGAATATGGCCACAGAAGAGGCATATGTAGAAAGTAATACGACGCTTGATGTGGGTGCTTTGTCCGCTGCTGTGACAAAAGCAGGTTACGAGATAAAGTCCACAGAAATTGTGTTGAACATCGAAGGCATGACCTGTGCATCTTGCGTAGGGCGTGTTGAAAAGGCACTGGCCAAAGTGCCTGGCGTTGCTGGTGTTTCGGTCAACCTTGCCACTGAAAAAGCAACGATACAGGCTTTGTCGACAGTGACAGCGGCAAGTCTTAAAGCCGCAGTAGAAAAGGCCGGTTATCATGCCAAGGATGCGACACAAGTCACAACCACAACAGACTCTTTATGGCCTGAATGGCTGCCAATTGCATTAAGTGCATTACTGACGTTGCCAATGTTGTTACCGATGATCGCGCAACCATTGGGCATACACTGGATGCCTTCTGGCTGGGCACAATTTTTATTGGCCACACCCGTACAATTCATATTCGGCTGGCATTTTTATGTGGCAGGTTATAAGGCTGTGCGCGCTGGTGCCGGTAATATGGATTTGTTGGTTGCACTGGGTACGTCTGCCGCATATGGTCTTTCGCTTTACATGTTGATGACACATGGCGGACATGGTGAACCCCATTTGTATTTCGAAGCATCTGCAACTGTCATTACACTTGTTTTATTGGGTAAATGGCTGGAAGTACGCGCCAAACGTAAAACAGTCGATGCGATTCGTGCATTGAATGCGTTACGCCCGACAATGGCACGTGTGCATCGTGGCAACACTGATATCGACGTGGCGATCGACGATGTTGCGCCAGGAGATATTGTGATTGTGCGGGCAGGCGAGCGCATTGCAGTGGATGGCGAGGTAATTGACGGGCAAAGTCATGTCGATGAGTCTTTAATTACCGGCGAGAGTTTCCCTGTCCATAAGGTCGTCGGTAACAAAGTGACCGGCGGGGCGATGAATATGGAAGGCGTCTTGCAGGTTAAAACCCTGGTGGTCGGCGTCGAGACAACATTGTCGCGCATCATCCGTATGGTGGAGTCGGCACAAGCTGGCAAAGCACCGATTCAACGTATTGTTGACAAGGTCAGTGCTGTTTTTGTACCGGTCGTACTTGTCATTGCCTTGGGCACCTTGATTGGCTGGATGCTTGTCACAGGCAACTGGGAGCAGGCTTTAATCAATGCAGTTACAGTGTTGGTCATTGCCTGTCCGTGTGCATTGGGCTTGGCAACACCAACAGCGATTATGGTGGGTACCGGTGCGGCAGCGCGTGACGGGATTCTGATCAAAGATGCCCAGGCACTCGAAGTCGCCCATTTGGTGACTGCTGTAGCATTTGATAAAACTGGCACATTAACAGAAGGCAAACCGTCTCTGGTAGCCGTACATGTGGCTGATCAACAGGATGCCGATCAGGTATTGCGTCTTGCCGGCGCATTACAAAAAAACAGTGAGCATCCATTAGCGCATGCAGTCTTGAACAAGTTGAACGCACTTGGTTTGACGACGCCCGATGCAACAAATGCAAAGGCATTGCCAGGACGGGGACTGGAAGCTACAGTCGATGGGCAGATTCTGGCATTAGGCAGTTCGCGTTTGTTAAAAGAGCTGTCCATTGATCCCCAGGATCTGGGGGATCAGGCCAAACGTCTGGAAGGTGAGGGGCGTACGATTTCCTGGTTGATTCGTACAGATGAACAACCCGCGACGTTACTGGGCCTGTTTGCTTTTGGTGATACAGTGAAAGCATCTGCACAAGAAGCCATCACACGTTTGCATGATCTTGGTATTAAAACCATCATGCTCTCTGGCGACAATTATGGCAGTGCCAATGCGGTTGCCAACATACTGGGTATCGATGAAATCGTCGCCGAAGTGCTGCCGAAAGACAAAGTCTTAAAAATCGACGCGTTACGTGCAAAAGGGTATGTTGTTGCAATGATTGGTGACGGTATTAATGATGCACCGGCCTTGGCTGCTGCTGATGTCGGTATTGCGATGTCTACAGGTACCGATGTGGCAATGGAAACAGCCGGTATTACTGTCATGCGGGGAGATCCGCGACTAGTCGCAGACGCGATTGATGTGTCACGTCGTACCTATAACAAGATCAAACAGAACCTGATGTGGGCATTTCTGTATAACGTCCTCGGCATTCCTTTGGCAGCATTCGGCTTATTAAGTCCGATGATTGCCGGTGCTGCGATGGCGTTTAGTAGCGTGAGTGTCGTCAGTAATGCGTTATTGTTACGCCGCTGGAAGGCAACGTCTCAAACACCGGCATCGCCGTCTGATTCCATGCGTGCTATCCAGGCATCTGATTTACCTGATGCGAAGGAACATGGATGAAAGCGATGAATATCGGGCAGGCAGCCAAGGCTTCCGGGGTGTCGGCTAAAATGATCCGGCATTATGAAGAAATGGGCCTGTTTGCGCACCCGCAAAGAACTGAAGCAGGGTACCGTTTATATTCCGAAGACACCGTACATACGCTGAAGTTTATCCGGCGTGCAAGGGACTTGGGGTTTTCTCTTGAAAAAATCCATGATCTGGTCGGCTTGTGGCTTGACCGGGAACGATCCAGTCGTGATGTACGTGCGATGGCCAATGCACATATCGCGGTACTCAATACTAAAATTGATGCATTGTTGACAATGAAAGCCACGCTGGAAAAACTGGTGGACTGCTGCCATGGTGACGATCGTCCCGATTGTCCGATTCTCGAATCGTTAGCATCCGAAAAATAGGAGTCAGGCGGTAAGCATATTGTGATAGGTATTTCTTTGTCATTGGTCAGGAAGTATTGAAGCGGTTGCTTGCACTACTGGATGCTTTTATAAAACATTGACCGGAATTTTGAGATAATGCACACCATTGTCTTCTGCAGGTGGAAAATTCCCGCCACGAATATTGACTTGGACTGCAGGCAAGATCAATACAGGCATGGAAAGAGTTGCATCTCTTGCCGTACGCATTGCCACAAATGCTGATTCGCTGACCGTGTCATTGATATGGATGTTGTGCCGGCGTTGTTGTTCAACAGTCGTTTCCCAGGCAACAGGGCGGTTGTCTGGCGGATAGTCGTGACACATGAAAAGACGTGTTGCAGCGTCCATACCCAGAATTTTTTTAATCGACCGGTAAAGCGTGGCTGCGTCTCCTCCCGGGAAGTCGCACCGTGATGTTCCGACATCAGGCATAAACAATGTGTCGCCTACAAAGACTGCATTGCCGACTTTGTAGGCCATACATGCCGGTGTATGGCCTGGTGTGGAAATTGCCGTGATACGCAGGTTGCCGATTGCAATCGAGTCACCATCATCGAGCAAATGGTCAAATTGTTTGCCATCGGCGATGAAGTCTGCACCCAAGTGGAAAATATCTTTAAATGTGCTTTGTACACCTGTAATCGCACGGCCTATGGTAACTTGACCACCGAGCTGTTGTTTCAGGTAGGGTGCAGCCGATAGATGGTCGGCATGGGCATGGGTTTCCAATATCCAGACAACCCCCAGTTTGTGGGTGCGTATAAACGCAATGATCTTGTCTGCCAACGTGGTGTTTGTTCTGGCGGCCTGATGGTCGTAATCCAGAACCGAGTCGATGATCGTACAGCTACCCGCAGTCTGATCATAGACCACATAACTGATTGTGCCGGTCACTTTATCGAAAAACGCCTCAACGAAAGCTTGCATGAAAAATGAGAATAATCTGCGTAATGAATTGATAGATGAATTTTGATATATGCTTATTTCATGGGGTAATATAATGCCCATTGTGTGCACAACTGCATGCCAACATCATAGCCCATATTGTCGGTAAAGTAATATGGCTGGACAGGAGGCACGCTGTCAGGCGTGCAAAATGGTAGTAGTACGATCGTCCTGATATGGATAAGGAGAGCGAGATGACAATTGACTGGAGTGCATTCACACCGATAACAGCGTTAGCCGGTGGCCTCTTGATCGGTTTGGCAGCGATCATACTGGTTTTGTTTAATGGCCGGATTTTAGGCGTGAGCGGCATTGTCGGTAGCTTATTTGGATTGGGAACACACGATGCCGGTTGGCGTATTGCATTTATCGCCGGTATGTTGAGCGTACCGGTGGTGTCATTGATGACAGGTAATGTGCCACAGGTGCACATTGATGCTGGATGGGGTACCTTGATTCTTGCAGGTTTATTGGTCGGCATTGGTACACGTTATGGTGCGGGCTGCACCAGCGGCCATGGCGTATGTGGTTTATCACGTTTGTCCTGGCGCTCGGTTGTAGCCACAGTACTGTTTATTGCGGCAGGCGCTGCGACCGTGTTCGTGATACGTCATTTGATCTAGGAGGAAACCATGCAACGTTTAATTGCCTATGTTGTTGGTGTGCTGTTTGCTGCAGGTCTTGTGCTTGGCGGCATGGCCAATCCGGCTAAAGTGCTGGCTTTTCTGGATATTGCCGGTCTCTGGGACCCTTCGCTGGCATGCGTGATGGGCGCTGCAGTCGCAATCGGTTTGATCGGCTTTGGCATTGCCAAAAAACGCAAGTCTGCTTTATTGGGAGTACCCATGCAGTTGCCTGTGGCACGGGTAGTAGACGCTCGTTTGGTACTGGGTAGTTTGACATTCGGGATAGGCTGGGGGTTGGCAGGATTTTGTCCGGGACCAGCGATTGTGCTGGCAGGATTGTTGAATGGAAAAGCGCTGGTTTTTGTGCTCGCCATGCTCGCCGGCATGTGGTTGTTTGCAGTGCTTGAACGTCAAAAGAACAAATGAAGTCACCGATGGTGAAGCTTGGGAGAGAAGTATGAAGTGGGTGCCGCAATGGCTTGGCCAGTATCATCGGCCATGGTTGGCCGGAGACATGACAGCAGGGATGATTGTCACGGTCATTATGATTCCGCAGGGCTTGGCTTATGCCATGCTGGCAGGACTGCCGCCAGAAACAGGTCTGTATGGCAGTATTTTACCAATTATTATTTATAGCTTGACCGGCTCCAGTATGGCAATGTCGGTCGGACCTGCAGCGATTTTGTCATTAATGGTGGCCAGTGCATTGGCACCTTTGGCAGTTGCCGGTTCTGCCTACTATATGGAGCTGGCTGTCCAGTTGTCACTGTTGTCCGGGGTCATGTTAGTCTTGTTCGGATTGTTGCGACTGGGGTTTCTGGCGTATTTTTTAAGTCACACAGTTATTAGCGGGTTTATTACCGGCTCGGCCATCATCATTGCCTTTGGTCAGTTAGACCAATTGCTGGGTGTGAAAATATTCAATCACGATATCGCCTATGCGATCGATGTGTTGCGTGATGCAAAGCCAGACACGATTTATATCGGGGTAGGCAGCCTATTGGCATTGTGGCTGATACGTCAGTATTTTGTCAGGGTGTTTGTTGCATTGGGTGTGCCACAAAAAATCAGTGGACTATTGAGTAAAATGGCGCCGATTGTGGTCGTGATTGCCACGACAGTGATTGTCGCAGTCTGTGATCTCGATAAAACAGGCGGGGTGCGTATCGTTGGTAATGTGCCGCAAGGTCTGCCACCTTTACACGTTGTGTTGCCCGACATGTCGACTTTCCGGGCACTGTGGTTGCCAGCGTTGTTAATTGCCTTGATCGGGTTTGTTGAGAGTGTTTCGATTGCACAGTCATTTGCGATTAAAAGCCAGCAACGTATTCATCCTGACCGGGAGTTTCTGGGGTTGGGGCTGGCCAATATCGCCAGTGCGTTTTCCAGCAGCTTTCCTGTCGCGGGCAGCTTTTCCCGCTCGGGTGTCAATCTCTCGGCTGGTGCGAATACACCGCTAGCAGGCATTATTGCAGCTGTCCTGATGTTGGCGATTATTACGACAGTGACAAACTGGTTCTACTATATGCCGTACGCCGTTCTGTCTGCGACAATCATCGTGGCGGTTATTTCTCTGGTTGATATCGACACGTTTAAAACGGCATGGCGCTATGATCGTGCCGATGCATTCGCATGGCTGGCAACTGCACTCGGTGTGATTCTAATCGGTGTGGAAGCCGGTATTTTTATTGGTGTCGCTTTGTCGTTGGCCGTGCTCGTGTGGCGCAGCAGTCGTCCCCACATGGCAGTGGTAGGGCGTTTAAACGGGAGTGAACATTTCCGTAATGTCAAACGCCATCAGGTGCAAACGATGCCCGGTTTGCTGGCTTTACGTGTTGATGAAAGCCTGTTTTTTGCCAATGCAACAGTTGTAGAAGAAAAAATCCAGGCATTATTGGGTGAGGATCCAACGATCAATCATGTGTTGTTGATTTGTTCGGCAATGAATCTGATTGATGCGACAGCATTAGGCGTATTGACACAGTTGGAAGACAATCTGGCCAAGCGCAATATTGAATTTATGTTAGCCGAAGTTAAAGGTCCTGTGATGGATCGCTTACGTAACACACCATTAGGTATCAGCTTGGCAGGCAAGATTTTTATCAGTGTACACGAGGCATTTTTGTATGTGGAAAAACAGCAGGGGTAACCAATGAGGCAAGTTGGTATTGGACGTTGAGCAGGAGCATACTGTTATAAAAGCGACTGCGTAAATAAATGCAGTCGCTTTTTTTATGAGAAAAATGAACTAAAAGTGTCAACAGCAATAGTGGAGATAATCAAAAAACTTATCTTGAGGGTCAGGACTTCTGGGATACCCTGTAAAATAGAAAAATAAATTTAACGAACTAAAAGACAACGATACTCATCGATATGATTATCAGCTTCTATTTTAATTGTTTCTCCAAAAGAATTTATTTGACAAAATCCATAAGTGGGATCGAAATCGGCTGACTTTGAAAGCTCAGTTCCAGATAGCGAGATCTCATCCAGGATCGTTCGCTATTTTTATACTATGTCGTTTTC
>JAATFN010000178.1 GCA_015655165.1 Betaproteobacteria bacterium
ACTTCGATTTTACCGGATGTCAAATTTGTATTGATTGTGCCTTCAGGGCGATGGCGAACAACACCGGTAATACGTAAACAAAATTCGTTACGCACAGCCTCTGCATTGTTAAATACATCAGCACGGTCGGGATCACACACAACTTGCACAAGACCTTCACGGTCACGCAAATCGATAAAAATGACACCGCCGTGGTCACGACGACGGTGAACCCATCCACATAAACTCACTGTTTGGCCAAGATGTGCCTCGGTAGTGAGGCCACAATATTGCGTACGCATCGACATATTATGATTCCAATTTTGTTTAACTTAACGCCGCCGACCCAGTAGTCTGACGACATAACCCTATCCGTTGTGTACGGGTCGGTGACACACCTGCTTACTGCCCCGGTGCGACAACCCCCATCGACACGATATATTTGAGCGCTTCATCCACACTCATTTCCAGCTCGATGACGTCACTACGTGGCATCATCAGAAAAAAACCCGACGTCGGATTCGGTGTTGTAGGCACATAGATACTGACAAAAGCATCGTTTAAATGATGTGCTACTTCACCACCAGGCACACCCGTCAGAAAGGCAATCGTCCATGAACCCTGGCGCGGGTACTGCACTAGTACGGCTTTACGAAATGCATTTCCCGAAGAAGAAAACAAGGTATCAGACACTTGCTTGACACTCGAGTAAATCGACTTGACCACCGGTATGCGGGACAATAACGCTTCCCACCAAAGCACAATCTGGTGACCAATAAAGTTATGTGCTGCAAGACCTGTTACAAACACAATGACCAACGTCAGAATCGTGCCAAGGCCCAAGATATTAAAGCCGATGAATTTTGCTGGACGCCATGATTCCGGCAACAACAACAACGACTGATCCATCGTGCCGATGATCAGATTTAACACCCATAGCGTAATTGCCAAGGGGACCCAGATCAATAAACCGGTAATGAAATATTTACGCATGTTCTCTATCGGTAAATCCTACTTGTTGCCTAAATCAGCAGTACCAGTTGGTGCAACACTGGCCACCGCCGGTGCAGTACTGTCTGCAGCAGGGGCTGCCACCGGTGCTGCCTTATCGGTTGCCGCCGGTGTCACATCTGCTGCAGATGCTGCACCACCTTTAAAATCAGTCACATACCATCCGGAACCTTTCAGCTGAAAACCAGCTGCTGTCAGTTGCTTATGGAAGGTACCTTTCCCACAGGAAGGGCACACTGTTAATGCATCGTCGGACATCTTTTGCAGGACATCCTTCGCAAACCCGCACGCTTGACAGCGATACGCATAAATTGGCATGTATTGCTCCGCAAAAATTACTCAAAACCCTGAATTATAAAGGGTTTTTTGCTAATTTTATGCGCAATACACAAGGTTTGGCCAGTATTTACACAAGCGACCGATACCACAGTTATAGCTAACACAAAAAATGGTCGACGTCAAGCCGTTCGCGAAAATTTCTTGCAGGCAGAAATTTTATACTGGACGCGGGCTTAGCTCATCTTTCGACCACTTTTCGGAATTGCTGCTTCGTCGGTTAAGGGGCCACATAAAAGCATCGCAATAGAAAGCCGGAATGAAAACCGTACACCCTAAGCTATCCGGTCGAGGGGTCGCAAATGACATCGTCAGTTTGTGCGATAGCGTGACTATATTTGCGCCGCCCTGAATCCCGATACCGTTTCATCATTCACTATCGAAATGGATGATGTTCCATAGTTAAGCTTCCCCCTAGATTAACATGCATGCCCACCTGACTCCTATCATTTGGGTGTCACTATCACGGGGATATTCTTTCTGCTTACTTGCCGACATTTTTTAAGCGGACGATGCCAGTAAGAAACGAGTAAGAGAGCCTCCCTGATAATGATGCTTTCCCTCATCTCAGGAGCTCCCATGCATTCCCCTTTTTCATTTGCGGCCCGACACCTCAGCATCCGTACCATCACGACCACGGCACTTGCTGGCGTGTTGCTGAGCCTGTCATCTACGGCGATGGCCGAACCGGACCAGGATGGCCAGTCGAAGTGGGGCTTGGGTCTGGGTGTAACGAGTAGCCAAAAAGTCTATGTTAACGTGGATAGCGACACCAAGGTGGTTCCATTGCTTCTCTTCGAAAACAAGTATGTGCATTTCTTTGGCACGACGCTGGAAGGCAAACTGCCCAGTTGGCATCTGAGCGATACGAGCATAGTCAACTTCCGTTTACTGGGTCGATGGGACGACTCAGGTTATGAGTCCAACGATTCATGGATGCTGGAAGGAATGGACAAGCGCAAGGGCGGCTTATGGGCTGGCGCAAAGATAGAGTGGCTGACCAATCTGGCCAATTTGAATGCCGAATGGACACACGACGTTTCCGGCAAAAGCAAGGGACAGCGCTTAAGCCTAGGCGTAGACAGGAGCTTAAAGATAGGGGAGCGTTTCACCCTGACGCCTCGCATGGGTGCCATTTGGTATAATGACAAATATGTCGACTATTATTACGGAGTCCAGGCGCACGAGGCTCGGTCATGGCGACCGGAGTATCACGGAGATTCTGGCGTCAGCGCAGAGTTTGGTTTGCAAGGTGTCTACCAATTCAACAAACGCCATTCAATCATGTTCGACGCACGTGTACGCTCCTTACCCTCCAACATAAAAGACAGCCCGCTTGTCGATGGCTCGACCGATAACCGCATTTCCATAGGCTACATGTACCATTTCTGATGGGTAGAATACTTCTTGTAGAAGACCATGACCACATTGCCAGGCTGATTTGCAAGGGCTTTGCCAATGCCGGTATCGCGACCGATATCGTGGAGCGTGCCGAATCTGCATGGAATGCAATCCAACAGGTTTCCTATCAAGGAATCGTGTTGGACCGCGGCCTGCCCGATGGTGACGGCTTGCAGCTTCTTCAGCGACTGCGTCAGGCAGGCTCGACAATTCCATGCCTTGTCCTGACCGCTCGAGATGCCTTGCATGATCGGGTCGAAGGATTGGATGCAGGAGCGGATGACTACCTGCCAAAACCTTTTGAAATGGCAGAATTGGTAGCGCGTGTGCGCGCCTTACTGCGCCGACCTGCGCTCAGCCAACCTCTACGTCCTGCCTATGGGGATATTATGTTGTCGCTTGATGAAGGAGTCATCCATTGTGGCGACAAGAGCGCATCGCTTGCTCCAGCAGAACTTCAGATTATGCTGGCATTGGTGCGCAGGCAAGGAGGCGTGGTACGCAGGCAAGCATTGGAATCTGCTGGCTGGGGCATATCTGAGGCAGTAACACCCAATGCACTGGACGTTGCCCTGCATCGTATGCGTCGTAAATTTCAACTCATTGATTCCCGGATGCAAATCATCAATGTGCGAGGACAGGGTTATGTGCTTCAAAACCACATGGTTACATAGTTTGGCCTTCAGAATCCTGCTGGCCTATGTGGCCGGGGCGCTGCTGAGCATCGGTTTGCTGGTGGCCCTTGGCTGGGTAGCCCATGAACGCCTGCCCGGCATGGATATGACTGACCGCACACAGAACCTGGCACGTAGCCTGCAATTCGATGCATCCGGTCAACCTACAGGTTTTGCCCAGACCAAAGAGCATCCTGCCTGGATCTACCAGAGTCTCTGGCAAGAGACTGCCTATCGCGTACTGGATGAGGCTGGTCAGATTGTCCTGAGTTCGCCGGGCGCAAAAACATGGCCTCGAGAAGGCGATGCCACCAATCTAATGAATGAGCGATTCGATATTCAACTCAATGACATTAGCTTGGCAGGTGCTACAGAACGAATCGAACACAATGGGAGAACATGGTTCGTTCAACTCACCGCCAGCGAACGGGTTATCAACTTCTTACATCAGGAATTTGCAGTGCCATTCATCCGACTCGGCGTTCTGTCCTTGGGATTGATTCTATTGCTCGCCTTCGGAATCTGTGCGTACTTCAGTCTCAGGTTTTCACTTAGGCCGCTCAGAGCAGTTTCTCATGCCGCCGCGCAAATTTCTCCCAAATCACTGAATTCACGCCTGAACGTTGACCGGGTGCCTATGGAAATAGCGCCACTCATCAATAGTTTCAACGCCGCACTTTCACGTATTGAGAGAGGTTTTCGCATTCAACAGGATTTTCTGGCGCAAGCTGCCCACGAACTGAAAACCCCATTGACGCTCATACGTGCAGAGGTGGAGTTAATGGAATGCGAAGATCCAGAACGCAAATCGCTCTTAGCCTATGTCAGCCACCTAGCGCGCCATGTTCAGCAGATCTTGCTGCTGGCCGAAGCCAGTGAACCGCTCAGCTACCGATTTGACGATGTAAATGTTCAAAGTGTCGTCAAAGACGCAGCAGACTATTTGAACACCATTGCCAACGAAGCCAACGTCAGCATTACTACGCAAAGCCGAACCAATAACCCTACCTGGTATGCAGATCGTGGCGCATTTTTCACCCTCCTAAAAAACCTCATCGAAAATGCGATTCAACATGCCCCTCCCGGCACCGAGGTCAATCTGATCATTGATTCAAACCGGCTGTGTGTTATGGATAGGGGAGCAGGAGTGGATACCGACCAGATTCGCTTGATCTTTTCCCGTTTTTGGCGCGGCGCCCATCGACGTGACTCGGGAGCCGGGTTGGGTCTAGCGATCTGCCAAGAGATATGTGAGGCACATGGGTGGCAGCTTTCTGCTGAAAATGCAAACCCAGGCATGTTGATGAAAATAGAACAATCAGTATAGTTGGATGAGCGATCAGACGGATTCGCCCAATCTTGTAAACCGTATTTACGTAACCATACCAGAACTGTTGATCTCCCCCTAGATTCCATAGCGCCGTTGCGCCTGCCAATAGCTTATCCTGCTTTTTCCTACCTGCTCAACTACCGACAATTTAAAAACAAGACTGTCGTCTCTTTGTGTACGCTTTATCCCTTGTTCCATCTGACACGCACTCTTCATTACAAAAAAGTGTCAACTTATTTTAGGACTGGACACGTGAAACAAAAAAAGGCACTTTGCAGTACCTTTTATCCCATCAAGCCTTGTTTTCCTGTAGATGTGGTACCTTCGCCTCAGCTTTAGACACCGGCGCAATCCACTGCGGCAGCAACGACCCGATAATCATACCGGCCAAACTTAACAACACCCCGACCAACTGTGGCGGCCAGTAACCTTCTGCCGCAATCCATTCGAGCAATTGCCAGGAAGACAGGCCCAACACAATCGATAACAAAGCGCCCTGACGGCTGGCACGTTTCCAGTATACACCTAGCGCCAGTGGTACAAAGGCTGCAACCAATGTAACGCAGTAAGCGTTCTCGACCATCTCGTAAATACTGGATTCGCTGTTCAATGCCAGCGTCGTCACGATAATGGCAAAAATCAATACCACCGCACGCATCGTGAACAAAAATTCCCGGTCGGTTTTCCAGGGATGGATCTCCTTGATAATATTTTCTGTAATCGTGACAGATGGTGCCAATAATGTTGCGCTTGCACAACTTTTAATGGCCGACAACAAGGCGCCAAAGAAGATGATCTGTGCAAATAACGGCATTCTTTCCATGATCATGGTCGGCAAAATCAATTGTGGATCTTTGCCCATCAAGTCCTCGACCATTTTCGGATCAAGTAGCGTGACCGAATACGCCAGAAAAATCGGGATGAATACAAACGCGAAATATAGGCAGCCGCCCAGAATAGAAGCCCTTGCGGCAATCTTTTCATTTTTCGAAGACATGACACGCTGGAAGACGTCCTGCTGCGGAATCGATCCCAGCATCATCGTGATCCACGCGGCTACGAACCAGAGGATCTCGCGGGAGTCCGGTGCCGGCCAGAAAGCAAACTTGCCAGCATTCGCTGCATGCGAGACCACCACACCGACACCACCGACCATGTCGGAAACTTACCAGCCGATATACAACATACCAACCACAACGACGATCATTTGCAGGAAATCGGTGACTGCTACGGCCCACATACCACCGAGCAAGGTGTATAACACAACACTGACCGAGCCGATAATCATGCCGGCTTCCATCGAAACCTGGCCACCCGAAATCACATTAAATACCAGACCTAGCGCTTTTATCTGTGCTGCAACCCACCCGAGATAGGAAATCACAATACAAATCGTCATGATGATCTCGACGACGCGACCATAGCGCTGCTTGTAATAGTCCCCTATGGTTAAGAGATTCATCCGGTACAGCGGGCGGGCAAAAAACAGACCGACAAAGATGAGACACAGTGATGCGCCGAACGGGTCAGCGACAATACCGCCCAGCCCATTCTGCATGAAAGTGGAGGAAATACCCAATACCGCTTCGGAACCGAACCAGGTTGCAAACACCATCGCTGTCACAATCGACATGGGCAATTTACGCCCTGCCACTGCAAAGTCTTTCGAGTTCTTGACGAACTTGGTGGTATATACACCTAATGCAACTGACAACACCCAGTACAGAATAACGAACCAGAATAAAGCATGCATGGTTATCCCCTGCCCGAAGGATTAAAAGTATCGAAAAGCGCGCATTATAGCTGCAAAATGTCTATTCCCAACCATGAAATTTACCGCATCATAGACAGAACATCTGTATATTTCGACACTTTTATCCCCTTTCTAATGTGAGCCAAGGAAAAAATACAACAGATGCTCCCGCAACAAACCTAACAGGTTTGATTCAAGAAATAATTGACTCCAAAGCGAACAGATCGGCAGGCTGTTCACGCTTGCGAATCAGGTGCACTTTGTCACCGTCGACCAGTACTTCAGCAGCACGACCACGCGTATTGTAGTTCGATGCCATGGTCATGCCATATGCGCCGGCCGATAATAACGCCAACAAATCGCCAGGCGCAATCGCCAATGTACGACCCTTGGCCAACCAATCACCCGACTCGCACACCGGCCCCACGACATCGTATATTTGCGCAGCAATCTCTTTTTGTTCGACCACTTCCACACCATGCCATGCCTCGTAAAGCGCCGGGCGCATCAGGTCGTTCATGGCAGCATCGACAATCGCGAAGTTTTTATCTTCACCATGCTTCAAATACTGGACTTCTGTCACCAATATACCGGCATTACCCACTATCGATCGGCCAGGCTCGAACATCACATCGATTGTCGCACCATTATATTTTTTTGCCCGCCACGCATCGACTCTGGCAAACACCCGTCCCAAATAGTCGCCCACCGGCACCGGCTTTTCATCGTGATACACAATACCGATACCACCACCGATATCCAGATGATGTATGTCAATGCCTTCAGCATGTAGCTGATCAATCAGTTCAATGACTTTATCCAGCGCTTCAAGCAAAGGCGCATCATCCAGCAACTGCGAACCGATATGGCAATCGATCCCGACAACCTCGATATGTGGCAATGCGGCGGCGGCACGATAACAATCCAATGCATCCTCATAAGCAACACCGAATTTGTTCTCTTTCAGGCCAGTAGAAATATACGGATGGGTTTTGGCATCCACATTCGGATTCACACGCAAGGAGATACGGGCCACCTTGCCCACTTCACCAGCCACCTCGTTTAAGCGATGCAACTCGGGAATCGACTCGACGTTAAAGCATAAAATATCATGCGACAATGCCAGACGCATTTCCTCCCGCCCTTTACCTACCCCAGAAAAAATCACTTTCTTGGGGTCACACCCTGCTGCAATCACACGCTGTAATTCGCCACCCGACACAATATCAAACCCGGAACCCTGCTGCCCCAGCACATTCAAGACCGCAAGATTGGCGTTGGATTTGACCGAATAACAGATCAGCGCACCAGATTTTGCACGTCCTGCAGCCGCACAAGCTTTTGCATACGATTGATAGTTTTCTATCAGTGCTGCCTTGGAATACACGTATAAGGGTGAACCGAACTGCTTGACCAATGTAGTCAATGCAACGTTTTCAGCGTGTAAGACACCGCTGCGATAAGAAAAATGGGACATGATATGGTTTATTTAACGTCAGATGTAACAGTACTGGCGCCAGCAGGCACAGGATTAGCCTGCTGGGTCGCAGATGCGGGCGGCACTTTAGGCAGATACAATGGGCCATTTTGGCCACAGCCGCCTAATAACACCGCAACAACGGCTGCGGCACAAATCTGGTAAGAACGAAATGGAATAGGTAACTTCACGATAAAATGATGGTTTAATTCAATGTCTTGGAGTGTAGCATGACCGAATCGGAATTTTTAACCCTTGCCAATACAACTTTGACAACAATTGAAAATACATTGGAGCACGCCACAGATACAACCGACCTGGATGTCGAATGTAGCCGTAACGGCAATGTCCTTGAAATCGAATGTATCGACAACGGCTCCAAAATCATCGTCAATATCCAGACCCCGATGCAAGAACTCTGGATTGCCGCCAAATCCGGCGGGTTTCATTACCAGTATAACGGTTCACACTGGTTGAATACGCGCGACCAAACAGACTTCTTCGAGACATTGTCGCGCGTCGTTAGCGAGCAAACAGGTGTTACTGTAAAACTCGGCTAGGTCCTTGTATGGCCGGTATGTGACACGGTACCGGTTTGTGCCACCTGACGAAACCGATAGACATTGTCAGGCCCACGCTCCCTTTGAAGCGTGCCGTCAAACCACAATTTATGAAAATGGGCCAGCGCTTCGCCCAGTGCAAAACCCAGTTGATGAGTGTCTAATGGCCGGTGAAACATGACCGGCAAAATATCGACGGCACTTTGTGGAACAGCACACGCTGCCAAAACTTCTGCCAACCGGTCTCTATGATGATCCGTTAATTGCTTAATGCGCTGATGCAACCCCTTGAACGGCTTGCCATGGGACGGTAACACAAGCGTATCTTGTGGCAGTACCAGATAACGCTGCAAGGAATCGACATATTGCTGTACCGGATTTGCTTCCGGCTCCACCGCAAAGACAGACACATTCGTCGAAATCCTCGGCAACACCATATCCCCGGAAATCAACACGCCCAGTTGTGCGCAATAAAGTGCGGCATGTTCGGGCGAATGGCCAAACCCGGTAATTACTTCCCAGGCCCGGCCACCCATGCGTAATGTCTGGCGGTCTTGTAAACGGATATAACTATGAGGAACACTCGGCACCAGTGTCTGATAATAAACGTTACGTCCCTGCAATTTTTCTAACAGGGCATCCGTTAGGCCATGTCGTGCGAAATGTGGGGCCGATGCCATACCATCGAGACCCGGTAAAGCTGCAGACATCATGCGTGCAAATCCATATTCACCCGTTGTTGCCAATAACGGTGCTTGCCACCGCTGACACAACCAGTCTGCCAGACCCACATGGTCAGGATGACTATGGGTAATTAATACACGTACAATCGGCAAGCCTTTTAAATGCGATGCAAAAATCGTTTCCCAGTTTTGCCGGGTGTCGTCATTGTCAATACCGCAGTCGATCACAGTCCAACCATGTACCTGACCATTTACCGTTTCAACTTCATCCTCGACCAACCATAGATTGACATGATTAAGTGCGAATGGCAGTCCCATTCTTAACCACAGGATACCAGGTGCTACTTCCATGACAGTACCTGGCTCAGGCAGGGTTTCACCAAAGACATACGTCAGCTCAGCTTCTAGAACATTCATACCATCTCTACTAAAAAAATTAACGTGGACCGCCGCAATACTTTGCAACGAAACGCTCAATATACTTGAGCATGACATAAACTACCATGCCAAATACCCTATTGAATGAATTATCTCTTTCATGCATGTTCCCCTAAAATTCATCCCAGCCATCTTCATTCTTTTGTGGATAGGTTTTAGTCTGAGATTTTTTTTCAGGCAGTTGTTCAACAACAGGTTCTATCTTCTCAGGTAAAGCTGTTTTCTTCACTGGAGCAGTACGTATCTGTTCGGATTTAGAGCCGGCAGGCACAATCTTTGATACAGTAGTTCTAGGTGGGGTAACAGGTGATGTCGGCACCGTTGACGTACGCTGATGATCCGCAAACTGCTCTTTTGTTTTAAACACTTTGACTGCCTGCTCCAGCGCATCGGCCTGATCGAGTAAGCTCTCCGATGCAGCCGCTGCCTGTTCGACCAACGCAGAGTTTTGCTGTGTCATTTCATCCATTTGTCCAATTGCAGTACTGACCTGACCAATCCCTTCATTCTGCTCTTTACTGGCAGCTAAAATCTCGCTCATGATATCAACAACCTGCCGCACAGCAGCAACAATCTCGTTCATTGTTGCCCCAGCCTGATCCACTTGCTGCCCACCCACCGTCACCTTGCTCACCGAATCAGTAATCAATCCGGAAATTTCCTTTGCGGCAGCAGCAGAACGTTGTGCCAATACACGCACTTCACTGGCGACCACCGCAAACCCTCTACCTTGCTCACCTGCCCGAGCTGCTTCAACTGCTGCATTTAATGCCAGGATATTTGTCTGAAAAGAAATGCCGTCAATCACACTGATGATTTCCGAAATACGTGCAGAGCTTTGTTTGATACCATCCATGGTCTGTACAACTGTATCCACAGCATTGCCGCCTTTTTCAGCAAGGTCAGCTGTCGTTGATACCAATTGATTAGCCTGTCTGGCATTATCTGCATTTTGTTGCACAGTAGACGTCAACTGAACCATCGCACGGGAAATCTTCTCCAGACTAGATGCCTGTTGCGCTGTACGATCTGCAAGATTGGTGTTGCCACGCGCGATTTCACGTGATGCCGAATTAATATTGAATACACCTGAGCGCACATTACCAACAACCTTGTCCAGACCATCACCAATACCATTAATTGCTTTCATCAAGCGTCCAAGTTCATCCTCTTTGTCCGTCTCCAATGCCACCGTCAAATCCCCAGTGGCAAGCAGTTCTGCCACTTGTAAACTCTCTGTCACCGATTTCCTGATCATCCGATAAACAAGCAATAAAGCAAGAATCGATACCACTACCATGAGCAACAACATCGCATAAACAATCCGCTCTGCAAGAAATGCTCCTGCTTCGGCTTTACGCTCACGTGCCTCACTTTCCTTGATTTTGTCTTTCAGGAACTTGATCATTCCTGCACCTGAATTTCTATCCAGTTCGATATATTTACGACTAAACAAAATATTAATGCCCAATGCCCTGTCAATCGGGCCTTCCTTAACATAATTCCCTTGTCCATCGTTATACAAACCCTTGGATGCATAGTAGGCAGTGTCCTCCAACTCGTACATTTCATCGCTGTATTTGGAGAACGCGCCTTGAACCAGATTGTCAGGCATGCCCAGCTCTTTCAACAATACCGATGTTGTTGTTGTCCGCCCATAAAGACGCTGAATTTTTCCTTTAGCCATGTCCTGATAACGTTGATATTCTTTTTCGAATTCTGGCTCACCTGTCACAATAAATGCACTCATCGCCTGAATCATGTACAAACCCAAAAGCGCACTTTCAGCCTCAGCTAACAATGCTTTGATTTTGTATTCTGTCGCAGCATAACTTTCTTCCTGTATTTTTGATAAATGTATCAATGCGCTCATCATCCCCACACTCAGAATACAAAGCGTCAGGAAATACATAATAAAGCTGCCTTTGAGTGTAAAAATATTTTTCATGATTCCGGTTCTCTCGATGTGCAATCCATTCGTTGAATTAACTATTCATCACCATGTTTTACATCTCACCGTAACTACAAAAAAATAGCACCTGACAACCTCGACACCCGGGAAGAATATTTCTTATTATTAATCATCCGATATCACCGTTTATCGTTATTTAAGCAGTCTATCAAACCACTCCATAGTTTCAACGTACAATATGCAAACCGTTATTTTGAACAACACTTTGGTGTTGCTTCAGTTACATGACGGCAATG